>USBV01000102.1 GCA_900553055.1 uncultured Phascolarctobacterium sp. | reverse complement strand
GATTTTATCCTCACTTTGCCGGACGGCTACAAAACCCGTGTGGGGGCTTTGGGTGATAACCTTTCCGCAGGCGAAAAACAGCGTATCGGACTTGCACGTGCGTTTCTGCGTGGAAGTGAGCTAATTTTGCTCGACGAGCCGACGACTTATCTTGATATTTGTCATCAGCTGGAGGTTATGCAGCTTTTGGTGAAGCTCAACCGTGAGTTGGGGCTGACTGTGGTGATGGTGATTCATGAGCTCAATCACGCCATTCAGTATGCTGATTATGTGGCGGTGATTAAGGCGGGGCGCCTGGTGACGTGCGGCGCGCCGAAGGAGATTGTGACTTCAAGGCTCTTGGCTGATGTGTTCCGCGTGCAGGCGGATGAGTTTGCTTGTAGCAATGGACTGAGGGCGTTAGTACCGGTGGATTTGTGTAAATAAGTAAATTGAAGGCACATTAGAAATCAGCAGTTGCAATTTGCTGAGAGCATTGGTTCCTTAGGTATATGTAAATAAGTAAATTAAAGGCACATTAGAAATCAGCTGTTCGCGACGAATTTTTCAAGCGAGTCGCCAAATTGTGCAAGTGCCACGCACGCAGCAGAATTTGTGCAGGGAGCTGTCCCCTTGGGGATAACGCGAATTTCGTGGGGTACAATTACGAAGCTGCGGTGTCCAATCTGTTCGCAGAAAGCTTTAGGTTTTCGAAACGCTTGCTTCTATTGTACCAGCCACTCATTCGCTAAAATTCGTAGCTCACTTGCTGATTTGCTAATGTGCCATGCGCACTTACTATTCTCATGTGAACTTAGTCGATTCAGGCGAATATACAAGGTTAATAAAGAATAACCCCTAAAGTGAGGTTTTACACCTAACTTTAGGGGTTTGCTGTTTGTTATGCTAAATTATACTAGGTAGTTCTTTTCCTTCACGTGGTTGGAGTGGAGCAGACGCTCGGCGCGCTCGCTCAAGGGCTTCTCCATATATTCGTTGTAAAGCGTTACCACGTCGGGGTTGTTGTGGGATTGGCGCAGCTTGCGCGCGTCGTCCAGCTTGTACAGCTTTTGACCTAGCATGCCGGCACGTTCCTGACCGTCATGAATGGGCTGGCCACCACCGCCCACGCAACCGCCGGGGCAGGCCATGACTTCTACAAAGTCGTAATGCACCTTGCCGGCCTGCAAATCCTCGATGAGGCGTCCGGCATTACCAAGGCCGCTAACGGTACAGGTACGCAGAGTTTTGCCAGCGATGGTGAATTCCCGCACCTTGCGGCCCTTTTCACCGCGCACGTCCACGAAGGCATCCGCAGGTGCTTCTTCGCCGGTCATAGCGAAGTAGGCGGTACGCAGTGCTGCTTCCATAACACCGCCGGTAGCGCCAAAGATAACGCCGGCACCGGTGCTCTTGCCCAAAGGATTGTCAAACTCTTCCTCAGGCAAGGTGGCAGGGTTGATGTGTTCAGCACGGAGCAGACGAATGAATTCGCGAGTGGTTAAAACAATGTCCACATCATGGGTACCGCTGCTACGCATGGAGAGCAGGGCAGCCTCACGCTTTTTGGAAACGCAGGGCATTACAGAGATGGAGCAGATTTCCTTCGGCTTCAGGCCTTTCTTTTCTGCAAAATAGGATTTTAAGATAGCACCAAAAATCTGTTGCGGAGATTTAGTGGTGGAAAGGTTCTCTA
The DNA here is from genome assembly GCA_900553055.1 of uncultured Phascolarctobacterium sp. GTDB lineage: Bacteria > Bacillota > Negativicutes > Acidaminococcales > Acidaminococcaceae > Phascolarctobacterium_A. The sequence continues at coordinate 4,066 of USBV01000102.1, read as the reverse complement.
CATAGGATGGATACTTTTTGGTTACGTAGCTAACCCAGCCGGGGCAGCAGGAGGTGAACATGGGCCAACGATAGCCTTCGGGGTCATGCAGGCGCTCCAAAAGCTCGTTAGCTTCTTCCATAATGGTTACATCCGCAGCAAAGCTGGTATCGAAAACATAATCGAAGCCGATGCGGCGCAAGGCGGCAGCCATGCGCTTTTCGGTGGCCATTTCTTCCGGCATGTTGAAGGCTTCGGCCCAGGCAGTGCGCACAGCAGGAGCTACCTGTACAGCGGTAACCTTGTTAGCATCTGCCAAGGCTTCGTAAACCTTAGGAACGTCGTCGCGCTCCTTCAAGGCGCCAACGGGGCAGTGGGTGATGCATTGACCGCACAGGCTGCATTTGGAATCTTCAATGGACATGTTGCCAGCCACATCCACAGTGGTGCGGGAGCCGGTATTTTGCACATCCCAAATATGCAAATCCTGCACCTTATCGCAAATTTGTACGCAGCGCATGCACTTGATGCATTTTTTGGAGTCGCGAATCAGCGGAAAATCCTTATTCCAAGGAGTATCCACTACATCGCGTTCAAAGGGGATATCGAAAATGCCCAAATCATTGGACAGCTTTTGCAGGCTGCAGTTACCGCTGCGAACGCAGGTTGCACACAGGCAATCATGCTGGGAGAGAATCAGCTCCACATTGGTACGGCGGACACTGCGAGCCTTTGGGGAATTAGTATAAACAATGAGTCCTTCCTGTACAGGGGTGGTACAGGAGGTAACTACACGATTTTGTCCTTGGATTTCTACAACGCAAACCTTGCAGGCACTGATTTCATTGATGTCCTTCAAAAAGCACAAACGAGGAATATCAATACCAACGGTGGCAGCGGCCTGCATAATTGTAGTGCCCTCGGGAACGGAAACTTTTAAGCCGTCAATAGTCAGGTTTACCATTTTAAGGTTCTGCCTCCTTTCAAGGTACTAAAGCCAAATTTGTCACAGCGCAGGCAGCGACCAGCCTCTTGGCAGGCTTCCTGCACGGTCATGCCACACTCCATGGGAGCAAAGGTCTTTTTGCGCTCGCCAGCCTCTTTTTCGGTGAGCTGGATACGGCCGCAGGGACGCTTGTCGTCGATGGAGGGGTCGGGAATTTCTACATCACAGGTGATGATATGCTCATAGCCAAGATATTCGTCGATATTAGCTGCGGCAACCTTGCCTGCGGCAATGGCACGAATTACGGTAGCGGGGCCGGTTACGCAGTCGCCGCCGGCGAAAACGCCCTCGTTGTTGGCCAGCTCACTGCTGGACAGTGCGGAGATGGTGCCACGTTTAATCTTGATGCCAGCTTCCTCAAAGGGACGCAGCATAATGCCTTGGCCGATAGCAACAACGATGATGTCGCAGGGAATGCGCTGTAAATCCACATCTGCATGGATGGGACGGGCGCGGCCCCATGCGTCGATGGGACCGATGATTTGGGGCTCTACCCACAGGGCAGATACTTTACCATTTTCATCGGCTTCAATATGATGGGGAGCCTTTAAGCCGTACAGCTCAGCGCCTTCGGCAATAGCGCCCTCGATTTCTTCAGGCAGTGCGGTCATATCGTCCTGACGACGACGATAAGCAATGATAACCTTCTTAGCGCCTAAGCGGATGGAGCTGCGGGTGCAGTCCATAGCTACGTTGCCGCCACCGATAACTACAACGGTTTTATCCTTAAAGTCCGGCATTCTTTCTTCGCCGATTTCGCGCAGCATTTCAACTGCACTAACAACGCCTTGGGAATCCTCGCCGGGAATACCGATTTTTTTATCGGTGTGAGCGCCAATGGCAATGTAAACAGCGTCGAATTCTTCGCGCAGCTTATCAAAGGGAATTTCGCCCTCGCCATTACCAATGCGGCTGTTGAGATGAACCTCCACGCCGGTGGACAGGATGGCGTCCAAGTCCTCCTGCAGGCGTTCGCGGGGGAAGCGATAAGCGGGGATGCCATAGCGCAGCATGCCGCCGAGCTTGCTCTTTTCTTCAAAAACAACTGCATGGTGACCCATGAGCTCCAAATAGTAGGCAGCGGATAAGCCACTGGGGCCGCCGCCGATAATAGCCACACGTTTGCCGGTGGATTTTTCTTTTTCCGGCACGGGCACGGTGTTGCTGGGAGCATTATCCACGGCCATGCGCTTTAAGCCGCGAATATTGATGGCAGCATCAATCATGTTGCGGCGGCAGCGGGATTCGCAGGGATGCTCGCAAATCAGGCCGCAGGCAGTGGGGAAGGGGTTATCCTTGCGGATGAGCTTCACAGCGTCCGCATAGCGACCTTCGCCAACTAAAGCGATGTAGCCGGGGATATCCACCTGAGCGGGGCACAGAGCCACGCAGGGAATGGATTGGTGCAGATGCACGGAGCATTTGCCCTTTTTAATATGGTTGATGTAGTCCTCGCGGAAGCCTTCTAAGCCGGCCAGGACCATTTTGGCTGCTTCAAAGCCGATAGCACAGTCCGCACTATTAGCAACGTTTTCCGCAGTGCTTTGGATGAGGTCCAGTGTCTCCATGGTTGCTTTACCATCGAGCACGTCCTCCATCAAATTTTGTAATTGGGCCAGACCAACGCGACAGGGAACACATTTGCCACAGGTTTGCGCATGACAAACCTTGAGGAAAGAGAGCTGCAAATCAACGGGGCACAGTCCCGGAGGGCTGGCGATGATGTGTCGCTCTAAGTCTTTATATAAGCGTTCGACCGTCAGTTGGGCCTGGTCAGGGGTTGCAATTTTTAAACGACTCATATTCATCCTCCCAATAAGCATACACTAAATGTTAAATTGGTATACATTATATTATACTCTAAATTTAGCAAAACTGCAAGTTTTTGGAGCATAAATATCTGTATACATCGTAACAGAATCCTGCAAATTGGCTCTAAATAAAGAAAAAAAGTGCAAACTTTTTTTGATTAGCTTTCTTTTTAAATGACCTCGATTGTGTTATACTTATCGTGGGCGACTTTCTTTATTGCAAAGTGATAAATGGCAATTAAGTATATTTAGATAGAGGTGTTTTGTATGAATTTGTCTATGATGCACATGGTCAGTCTCGTGCTGACCTTGCTGGTGACACTGCTGCCGGGTATAATTGCTTCGCGCCGCATTAAGTCCGCCGATGATTACAATGTGGGCGGACGTAGCGCCGGTGTGGGTATTGTGGCGGGCAGTATTATCGGCACGATTGTCGGCGGTGCTGCGACAGTTGGCACAGCGCAGTTGGGCTATAAGCTGGGACTTACGGCTTGGTGGTTCACTCTGGGTAGCGGCATTGCGCTGTTAATTATGGCATTGTTTTATGCAAGGCCCCTGCGCGCTAGCGGCTTGACTACGGTGGCTGAGTTCCTCGTAACCAATTATGGCAAGCCTGCAGGCTGGCTTGCGACTGTTAGCTCTTGCGCGGGCATTTTCTTTAGTATTGTGGCCAGCACCTTGACGGCGCTGCATCTTGTGGCAGGTATTTTTGGCGTCAATCTTTACGTAAGCGCTGTACTAATTCTCTTAATTACAGCTGGCTTTGTTTTCTTTGGTGGCATTAGCGGCAGCGGCATGGCGGGCATCATGAAGATTGTTTTCGTTTTCGCCAGCATCTTTGTCGGCGGCGTGCTAGCCTTCTACGAGATGGGCGGCAGTGCCGGACTTACGGCAGCCTTGCCGGCGCACCCCTGGTTTAGTCTTTTTGGTCGCGGTGTTGAGGATGGCCTTTTTAGCCTGTGCTCCATGATTGTGGGCGTCATCTCCACTCAAACCTACGTCCAGGCCCTGTTCAGTGCCAAGGATAGCAAAACGGCAGCTGTGGGCTGTGTTACTGCGGCCTGCGTGGTGATTCCTGTGGGCTTGCCCTCTGTGATGATTGGTATGTTCATGCATGTGCATCATCCCGAAATCAATTCCATTGATGCACTTCCCTTGTATTTGTCCACTTATTTGCCGGATTGGCTCGGTGGCATTGGCCTTGCAGCGCTTCTGCTTTCCGCCTTGGGCTCCATTGCTGGCCTGGCCTTGGGCATCGGCACGATGATTA
>USBV01000101.1 GCA_900553055.1 uncultured Phascolarctobacterium sp. | reverse complement strand
CGTAAGCGTGCTCAAGGACGAAAAGCTGCTGGCTGCTAAGGCCGAAAGCGAAGCGCGCAAGCAGCAATTGGATAAATTGGCGGATGTTTTAGCCGATATACCCGACTACTGCACCGTGCTCGTAACTGCGAGCAAGCTGGATAAGCGCACCAAGCTTTTTAAAGCGTTAAAAAAGCAGGCGCTACTGTGCGAATGCGTCAGTATCAAGCTAAATGATTTAGCACAATGGCTGGATGGTCAAGCAGCGATTTATGGTGCCAGATGGAGCTACGACGCCGTGGGCAAAATCGTGGAGTACCTGCAGCCGGTGGATAAGGTCCCCTTAAAGCTGCTGCAGCAGGAAATAGCCAAGCTCGCCGTATACGCCGGTGAGCGCAAGCAGTGGACGGCCGAGGATGTGGAAACTATCTTTTCCGCTCTGCCTGAAGCCTCTAGCTTCGCTATTATCAACGCTTTGGGTAAGCGCAATTTACCCGAGGTGCTACAGCTTTTGGCTGCCGAAAAAAAGAAGGGCACCAATGTGCTGCCCCTGTGCGCGCTCATCACCTTCAAGCTACGGCAAATGCTGCAGTATGTGGAGCTGGCGGGTCGCGGCTTCGATTACAAGGGCATCGTGGCCGAGCTCAAGCTCAATCCATATGTAGCCAAAAATCTGCAGCGTGAGGTGCGCGGCTTCACGCCTAAGGCCTTAACGCAAGCCATTTTGGACATAGCCCAGCTTAATATCGATTTGCGCAAGGGTGGACGTGATTACACGAGGCTGGAAGAAATTTTGCTGCAGCTTTTAAGCTAAGCATGTAAATAAGAGGGAGGCCATTGTCTCCCATAGCTAATAAAAAGCTGGACAAAGACAGCATTCATTGGTATAATAAAAACGATCAGTCAACGAGGACTTTTTTGAGACCAGGCATAGTGTGCCCTGCTTAAAAAAGTCTTTTTGTTTTTTCTGGTATCTTTTTAGGGAGTATTGAGAAAGGAGAGCGGCCCTTGGCTGCACACTATCATGAATAACAAAGAATTATTGTATGTAATTAAACCTGAACAACAAAATGAGCAGGATTTGCGTGCTTTGCTATCCCTGCATCCGGAGGTTAAATTTGTTTCTTTAATGGGTGTGGATTTTGCCGGTAACGATACCGATGAAAAAATTCCCATGAAGATTTTCTTAGAGGATATGGAAAGCTTCTTAGAGGGCAGTGCTGCGCAAACCGACGGCTCCTCCGTTGTGCTCACCGGTATTGCTACGCTGAACAACGCTCGTGTGGACATGGTAGTGGATAAAACTGTCAACTGGTTTGTGGATTATAACTACGAGCATTTTGACCCCGCCACCGGCAACATGATTGGCACGCTGCGCATTCCCTGTTATTTGCTGCACAACGGCAATTTTGTTGACTCCCGCTCTATTTTGAAGAATACCCTTGATTATGTTGAAGGCGAAATCATGGAGCTCTTTAAAAAGCATCCCGTGATTGCCGGCCTAGAGCATATCAATGGTAACGACATTGATAAATTGATTTTTACCAGCGCAACTGAGCTGGAATTTTGGGTAAAATCCCCGCGTGAGGATGCACCCATTGAGGCCTTGAGCTCCTCCCAAATGATGCAGGAGCAATATTGGCAGCGCACCCGCGGCAACGTGCGCACTGCTTTGGAGCAAACCGTGGAAACCCTTGACTATTACGGCCTGGAGCCGGAAATGGGCCATAAGGAATGCGGCGGCGTTAAAGGTCAAATCGATGGCGCTGGTCACATGACGCACGTTATGGAGCAGCTGGAGGTGGACTGGAAGTTCGCAACTGGCGTACAAACTGCTGATAACGAAATTTTGGCGCGCATCATCGTGAAGGAAGTATTCCGTATGAACGGCCTCGAGGTTTCCTTCCAAGCTAAGCCCATTCCGGGTGTAGCAGGCAGTGGCGAGCATACCCATGTGGGCATGGCTGCCAAGCTCAAGAACGGCAAGATTGTGAACCTGTTCTCTCCCAAGGATATGCACAAGGAATTCCTCTCCGCTATCGGCTATGGCGCTTTGATGGGCCTTTTGAAGAACTACGAGGTAACCAATCCCTTCATCTCCTGCACCATCGACTCCCTTAATCGCCTCAAGCCCGGCTTTGAAGCACCCGTGTGCATCGTTACCAGCTTAGGCATGAGCCCCGATAACCCGTCCCGTAACCGCACCATTTTGGCAGGCCTCATTCGCGATTTGGATAACCCCAAGGCTACCCGCATCGAAATGCGTTCTCCCAATCCCTATACCAACACTTATATCGCCATCGCAGCCTTCTATCTGTCCTGCCTGGACGGCATTAAGGCTTGCGTAGAATCCGGCAAGGATTTGGCTGCGTTGGAAAAGGAAATCTCCAAGGCTGCCGGTGAAGAGGGCTTCTATTTAGAAAAGGACCGTCAATATCGCACCGAGGACGATGTTTTCGAAGACTTCACTGCGGAAGAACGCAGCAAGCTCTTTGGTGAGCCCCCGGCAACCGTGTGGGAAAACCTTAAAGCCTTTGACCAATATCCTGAAAAGGTAGCAGTTTTGACTCAGGGCAATATCCTGCGCCGTGAATATATCGAATCCTTCCGCCAGGGCGCTTTGATTCGCTGGACCACCGAGCTTTTAAACCGTCTCATCCCCGAATACTATCAAGCAGTAGTGGAGATGAAAAAGCTGCACAGCCCCGAAAGCTCCACCGACTGCGACTTGGCACTGTGGCATAAAATCCAAGTGCTGCGCGCTCGTTTGGCTAAGGACTCCTTCGAAGAAAAGAGCCTGTTTACCAGCATTCGCAAGGCAGTTGCTGCCGGTGATTACGATGCAGCCTCCGATTTGAAGCTGGAAATGTGTGCTGTGATGGAAGAGCTGAAGGCTCTTTATCATGATTATAAACAAAATATTATTGACTAATCAGTCACTTGAAGCTGTAATTAAATGAATTAATACCGAAAGGAGAGAATTTGTCTTCCTTTCGGTATTTTTTTTGCACAAAATTGTTGAGTTAATGGTGGATTTGTGGTAAAATAACGGAGATATAATGACATAAGTATTTGCGTCCGATGGAAGGAAGGCGATGGTTTTGGTGGAACAGGTTAAGGATGTTCCTGCCTATATTCGCAAAATGTATGGTTATAACTCTTTTATGAATAACTTTGGTGTTCATATTGATGAAATAACCTGCGGTGGGGCAGTGGTGAGTATTGATATTGACCCCCAAAAGCATTTTAATCATCGTGGTATTTGCCATGGTGGCGTTTTTACTGCGCTGGCAGACTCCGTTTTGGGAGTGACTGGCGCCAGTGTGGGTGCAGCAGTGGCCACGCTGAATTTTAGCATGAATTTCATCAAGAATGTGCATAGTGCGGGTCGGGTCTACGTGAGGAGTAGGATTCGTCACCATGGACATACAACGATGGTAATTGAAGCTGAAATGTATGATGCCGAGGAAAGATTGATGGCCACGATTCTGACAACCATGTTTATCGTGGGACGCTTTGAAGAAATACCCGCCAAGTGGTGACTTACGGGTTGAATTGGTAAGGGAGAAGATTGCGGTAGGCCGCAAGGTGTTTAAGGAGGACAAGATGGATTTCGCATTAAATGAAGAACAATTAGAACTACAGGAAATGGTGAGGGAGTTTGTTGAAAAGGAAATTACTCCCTATGCTGCAGAAATGGACGAACAAAACCATTGGCGTGATGGCCTGATGGAAAAGGCTAACGAAATGGGCCTTTTAAATGTTATCGTTCCCGAAGAGCTGGATGGTCCCGGCCTGGACAGCATTGCCATTGCTACCATTTACGAAGAGCTGGGCAAGGGCTGCGCTGGCGTGGCTACTTCCTTGGCTGCTAACAGCCTGGCAACTGTTCCCGTGCTGCTGGCTGGCACCGACGAACAAAAGAAAATGTACTGCGATGTTTTGAACAATGGCGGTTTGGCTGCCTTTGCTCTGACCGAGCCCGGCGCTGGCAGTGATGCTGGTGGCGTTTCCACTCGCGCAGAAAAGAATAAAGAGGATGGCACCTACACTCTGAACGGTACCAAAATGTTCATCACCAATGGTGGCCTGGCAGAGATTTTCCTGGTATTTGCTAATACTCGCAAAACCGGCGGCATCCGTGGCTTGACTGCCTTCATCGTTCCGAAGGACACCCCGGGCTTTAGCGTTGGCAAGAAAGAAAACAAGATGGGCATTCGTCCCTCCAACACCTGCGAGCTGGTGCTGCAGGACGTTGTTATCCCTGAATCCTATCGCGTAGGCCGCGAAGGCGAAGGCTTCCGCATTGCTATGAACACCTTGGACAGCGCTCGTCCCTTCGTTGGCGCTGTATCCGTTGGTATTGCTCAAGCTGCGCTGGATTGCGCTGTTAAATATGCTAAGGAGCGCCGTCAATTTGGCCAACCCATTGCTTCCTTCCAAATGGTACAAGCAATGCTGGCTGACATGGCTATGAAGGTTGAAACCGCTCGTCTTTTGGTACAAAAGGCTTGCTGGATGCGCGACCAAGGCATGGAATTCTCCAAGGAAGCTGCTATGGCTAAATGCTATGCTGCTGATGTAGCAATGCAAGTAACCACCGATGCTGTACAAGTAATGGGCGGCTATGGCTACACCAAGGAATATCCTGTTGAAAAGATGATGCGTGACGCTAAGATTATGCAAATCTACGAAGGCACCAACCAAATCCAACGTTTGGTTATTGCTAACAAGCTGCTGTACTAATTTATTTTGACCTCTTTGCCTCCCATTTAAAGGGGAGGGTTACCGCCTGAGACGGTGGAGGGGTTTAGTAAATTATGAATTGGCAACCAATCCTCCATCTGTAAAAAGGTGGAGGATTTTTTATTAAGTTTTCGTGAAGTGTGTATTTTTATACTATGGATATGGTATAATATATGCGTATAATTATCAAAAAAGCTGTTTGAAGCAGTGTAGGAGTAGTTACATGGTTTATTTATTAGTGGCTTTGGCAGTGGTAATCGTGGACCAGTTGACCAAGCTCTATGTGGTGGCACATTTTTTTGTGGGGGAAAGCGTGCCCGTTATCCAAGATATTTTTCATTGGACCTATATTTTGAACCCTGGCGCAGCCTTTGGTATGCTGGAGGGCAGCCGTTGGCTCTTTGTGCTCATCGCCATCGGGGTGATGGCAGGCATTTGGTGTATGCGCCGCGATATTGCCGAATATGGCCCCTGGTGTACCTATGGGGCAGCCCTGTTTGGTGGCGGTGCCGTGGGCAATTTAATCGATAGAGCGCGGCAGGGACTAGTCATAGATTTTTTTGATTTTCGCATTTGGCCCGTATTTAACGTGGCCGATATTGCTATATGTGTAGGAGTGGGTTGTATTATATGGAGCATATTACTGAAGGAATGGCAGGAGAACAAGAAAGCTTAATCATCAGCGAGGAGCAGGCAGGGCAAAGAGCCGATGTTGGCTTGGCTGCTTTGCTGGATATAACTCGCTCGAATATGCAAAAGCTTTTGGACGATGGCCGCGCTGTGAAGGGCAGCAAGGTGCTAAAGGCTAATTATAAGCTGCGGGCAGGGGATGAAATTGTCGTAACCCTGCCGGAGCCCCAGCCCTTGGATGCGCAGCCGGAAAACATTCCCTTGGATATAATTTATGAGGACGACGATGTTATCGTTGTCAATAAGGCGCGGGGCATGGTGGTGCACCCGGCTGCAGGCAATTATAGTGGCACGCTGGTGAATGCGCTTTTATATCACTGCGGCGATTCGCTTTCCGGCATAAACGGCGTTATCCGGCCTGG
>USBV01000100.1 GCA_900553055.1 uncultured Phascolarctobacterium sp. | reverse complement strand
TTCAGGAGTTTCGATAGGACACATTCTACCATAGTGTGATGAATGTACATCTCGAACTTCGAAACCGGCTCTATCTCTTGATAAACCACCAGGACCTAAGGCAGAAAGTCTTCTCTTGTGAGTTAATTCACTAAGAGGGTTATTCTGGTCCATAAACTGAGAAAGCTGGCTGGAGCCGAAGAATTCCTTAACAGCCGCCGTCACCGGCCGTATATTGATAAGAGAAGTAGGGGTCGCGCCCTCTATTCCCTGAGTGCTCATTCTCTCGCGCACTACGCGCTCCATACGAGCCAAGCCGATGCGGAATTGGTTTTGCAGCAGCTCGCCTACGCAGCGAACACGACGGTTGCCCAAATGGTCGATGTCGTCGCCAGTGCCATAGCCATCCATCAAATTCAGCAGATAGTTGAAGGAAGCCAGCACGTCCTCAACGGTTACAGTGTGCTGCTTTTCGTCAATGCCGGTGGTAAAGAGCATCAGCATGGGCTCATCCTTGAACATAACCTTGATTTTGCGCAGGCCTTGTTCAGCATAAACGCCACTAGCTTCAACCTTATCCAGGGCCTCAGTATTCATCTTGGTGCCCTTTTCCAGGATAATTTCGCCGGTTTCCTCGTCAACCAGGGGCTCTGCCAAAACAGTGTTCTCCAAACGATGACGCCAGCCTAATTTTTTATTTAATTTATAACGACCAACACTGGCCAAGTCATAACGCTTATTATCAAAGAAGGTTGCTTCGATTAAAGAAACAGCGTTCTCCAAAATGGTGGGCTCGCCGGGACGCAGCTTTTTGTAAACCTCCAGCATAGCCTCATCCTTATTCTTAGTGGTATCCTTTTCCAAGGTAGCCATCAAATAGGGATGCTCGCCAAAAACGCTAATGATTTCTTCGTTGGAGGACAGGCCCAAAGCGCGCAGCAATACAGTTGCAGGCAACTTACGAGTGCGGTCCACACGAGCATAAATTACGTCATTGATATCGGTTTCATATTCAATCCAAGCGCCACGGTTGGGGATAACGGTGGTGCCATACAGCTTTTTGCCGCTGGGATCAATTTCTACACTATAATATACGCCGGGAGAACGTACTAATTGGCTGACGATAACACGCTCAGCACCGTTGATAACAAAGGTACCAGTTTCGGTCATCAAGGGGAAATCGCCCATGAATACAGTGGATTCTTTGATTTCGCCGGTATCCTTATATACCAAACGAACCTTTACATTCATGGGAGCGGAATAGGATTCATCCCTTTCCTTGCACTCTTCAACGCCATATTTAGGTTCACCCAAGCTGAAGTTTTCAAAATAAAGCTCCAGATTGCCGGAAAAGTCTTTAATCGGAGAAATGTCATGCAGGATATCTACCAAGCCCTCTTCGAGGAACCATTCATAAGATTTTCTTTGAATGTCAATCAAATGAGGCATGGGCAGTATTTCTTTGATTCTGGCATAACTATACCGAGTTCTGTCACCTACTTGAACCGGTTTAAACATGTAATTCCTCACCCCTTCGTTTATTCTTGAACACATTAAAGCTAGCGCATTCATTCGTGACAAAAAAAACAAGGTTCTTACCACAAGGACCTTGTCTGTTGTCTGCGATGAATGTGCTTCATCCTTCATTATAAGCAAGATACGCCGTTCAACCACTGACCCGGCAGTATTTGTTGTCAATTACACCTGCAATTTTGAATAATGATGTAGTATGTTATGTTATCACATTTTAGAGGTAGTGTCAAGGAAAAATACAAAATTTATAAAGTTTTTCTGCGTGCTATTTGTGCGACTCTGTTGTGCAGGCCTCCTGGCGCACCTCTTCTAACAAGTCTTCGTAGCCACGCAGCGCAGCAAAGGCGCCAAACTGCTTAGCGCGCTTGCTGTAGTGGCCGCTGAGCTCGTCCTGTTGCAGCCACTGGGGCTCCAGCTCGCGCCTACCGCCCTTACGATAGCATTTTCTTGCTTCATTCATCGTGCTACTCACCTCCCTTGTGTCCACCAATCAGAGTATTGCGCACGCGGGCAGTCGCTTTATCGCGATAGCTAATACCGCGCAAAATAGCATTTTTGCCATATTTTTTCTTAACGTCCAAAAGCACCTGCTGCCTATCCCTATCCCGCTGCTCATCCACCGTATAGGCCGTAAAAAGATTTTGCTCCACCCGTCCCAGCCACAGCAAATCGTTAGCACTAACACAAATCTGCCTGATGGGAGCGTTGCGCCAGGTGGTTTCCCAAAAAAGCTGCAGAAAATACTCCTCCAAAACCTCAAAGGAATCTGTCGCCTGCGGCAAATGCCTACTGCCCCCGGTGGGCAGCTGGCAGTCCTTGCTATAGCGAATGCTTAGGCTAAAGGAATTACACAGCATTTGTGTTTCTACTAGCTTGAGGCACAAAAACTCCACCATTTCCACCAGCACAATTGCGGCATCCTCAAAGGCGTAATCCTCAAAGAGAATTTGGCTGTTGGAAATACTATGACTCTTGGCGCGATAATGCTTTAAATCTGCCATCGTGCAGCTTTCGCGTCCCCAGGCGTGGTCGATTAAAAATTCGGCATTAATGCCAAACTCACGATACAGCTGCTCAGGCTTCGCATGCGCTACATCATATAAATCATACATGCCCTTGCGTGCCAGCCTTTTAGCAATGCCCTTGCCAATATTCCAAAAATCAGTTAAAGGGCGATGATGCCACATGTGCTTTTGAAATAAAGCTTCATCTAAGAAAGCCAAATGCTCCTCATTATGCTTAGCCACAATATCCATAGCTATTTTGGCCAAAAATAAATTAGTACCAATACCGGCAGTAGCACAAATGCCAAATTGCGTAAACACGCCCTGCACTAGTCGCCGTACCAAATCCAAAGGCGATTGCTTATACAACAGCAAATATGGCGACAGTGCAAAAAAGCATTCATCCACAGAATAAACATAGATATCCTCAGGACTCAAAAGCTTTAAATAGCTTTTATAAATGGCGGCAGAATATTCCATATAAAGCTTCATGCGAGGCACAGCAATCTGATATTTGATACCATTGGGAATCTCGAACAAGCGGCAGCGATTGCGCACGCCCAGCGCCTTCAGCGCCGGTGAAACCGCCAAGCAAATAGCTCCCCTGCCACGTTCCGGGTCCGTTACTACTAAAGGAGCCTTAAAGGGGTCCAGCCCCTGCTCCACGCACTCCACCGAAGCATAAAAGCTTTTTAAATCAATACAGGCATAAAAGCTTTCCTGCGCTGCTCTTGTATCCTTCATCCATGCCACCACCCATCGCAGAAAAGAGCTTTGCAAAACCTTTGCTACGATTATTCTAGCACTTTATGAACACAATTTCAATAGATGTGAGTATATTTTACTTTTTGTTCGTTTTGTCGTTGATAAATTTCAGAAATTCCTGCACATAGGAGGACAGCAAATAGTTTTTACGATAGATTAAATACATACTGCGCGCCGCCAGCTTTTCGGGTAAATCAAAGGTCAGGATGCGTTTTTCTAGCGCAAAGTTTTGCGCCGCCCGTGCCGAAATCAGCGACACACCCAAGCCGCCTGCAACCAAATTTTTGATGGCCTCCTGGTCATTAACGCGTGCCACCACCTGCAGGCTTTCTTCCTTGATGCCGCTGCTAGCTAAAAATCTTTCGGCTAGCTTTTCGCTGCCACTGCCCTTTTCGCGCAAAATCAAGGGTTCCCGCAAGAGCTGTGCCAAGGGTGGCTCTGCTGCCTCGGCCAGTGCCAAAAACTTTTCCTGCACCGGGGTAATCAGCACTAAGCGGTCCTCACAAAAGGGCTGGCAGGCTATTTCCTCATCCTGGCAAGGCATGCCGATGAAGCCAATATTAAACAATCCGTCCTTAAGGCCATCAATAATCCCCTGGCTATCACTTTGATGCATCACAAAATAAATATCTGCGTGCAGCTTGCCAAACTCCGGCAACAGCTGCGGCAAAATATAAGCCGAAGGAATCGTGGACGCGCCCAAATGAATGATGCGCTTGCTTTCCACCGAGCAGGCCTGCAGCATGCGATGCTTTAGCTCCAAAATATTGGTAGCATAATTATATAGCTCCATACCCTTAGGCGTGATGGCGATGCTTTTAGTCGTTCGCAAAATCAGCTTGGTGTGCAGCTCCTCCTCCAGCTGGTAAATATGCGTGCTTATCGTGGGCTGCGATAGATAGAGCTCCTCCGCCGCCTTGGTAAAGCTTTTGCGCTGCACCACGCTTACAAAGCTTTGCAGCTGCTTAAACTCCATCACGCAGCACCTCCTTGAACGCGTTTAAGGCTGTGGCAATTTCGGCCTCCGTGTTATGCCAGCCCATGGAAAAGCGCAGCGTTCCCGTAGGATAGGTGCCCAGCGTTTTGTGAGCGTTGGGCGCACAGTGCAGCCCCACACGAGTGGCAATGCCATACTCTGCGTTTAGTTTGTGTGCAAGCATTGCGATATCCAGCTGCGTCCCTGCAATTGACACCACGCTGGTGCGCTGCTTTAAATCCTTGCGACCAACTATACGCAGCAAGCCCTGCTGCTCTAAGCCTTGCAGCCCTGCTAAAAGCTGCTCCGTCAAAGCCAGCTCGTGCGCTCCGATGCTAGCCAAGCCCCGCTCCTTTAACCAGCTCACCCCGGCAGCAAGGCCCATGATGCCGGGCAGATTTAGCGTACCCGCTTCGAACTTATCGGGCATAAAGCGAGGTGTTTTTTCCGTATGACTAAGGCTGCCCGTGCCACCCACAATGAGCGGAGTAAGCTTAGTAACCATGTGCTCGCGCAGCACAAAGCCGCCAATGCCCTGCGGTCCCAACAGGCCCTTATGCCCCGTAAAGGCCAACGCATCTATATGTAGTTGCTGCATATTAATAGGAAAAACACCTGCACTTTGAGCGCTGTCCACAATAAACAGCAAGCCCCTCTGCTTGCAAAAATCTCCTACCTTATCAATAGGCAGCAGCGTGCCGCAAACATTGCTGGCGTGAGTCATAATAACAGCCTTAGTGCGCTGCTGCACTAACCTAGGCAAAGCTTCCAGCTCCAAATTTCCTTCACTATCGCAGGGAATACGACTAAAGCTTATGGCATCAGCTGGTGCCTCTTCGCCAGCCTCCAATTCCCTACCCAACAGCTGCAAGGGGCGCATCACCGCATTATGCTCCATGGCCGAAACCAGCACATGCTCACCCTTTTCTAGCAGGCCGCGTATAATAACATTCAATGCTTCCGTAACATTCTTCGTAAAGACTACATTTTTGGCATCCTCACCGCCAAAAAAATCGCACAAAAGCTGGCGCATGTTAAACACAGCCTCCTCTGCCGCGTAGGCACTGGCGTAGCCACCGCGCCCAATATTGCTGCCCACGCCCGTCATATATTCATACACAGCCTCCGCTACCTCCGGCGGCTTAGGAAAGGTAGTACTGGCGTTATCAAGATAAATCTGCTGCATAAGTATCCCTCCACAACAATTGCTTTACAGCGTTAAGACCATTTTAGCACAATTTATTATATTTTCCAATCAATCCATCCATTTTATCTATAAATGATATTGGAGTACTCCGTCCCCATATGCTATACTTGAGCTAGATTCTAAAAAAGCTTATTTAAAGAAGGAAAGGTGCTCTGATGAAAAACGAACGAACAACAATTGTTGCAACCGGCGTAGTAGTAGGCATTATCGCCTCCATGCTGGTGTATTTTGGCAATCCTGCCAATATGGGCTATTGCATTGCCTGCTTTTTGCGCGATACTGCGGGCGGCCTCGGCTTGCACAGCGCCAAAGCTGTGCAATACATCCGTCCGGAAATTGCTGGCC
>USBV01000099.1 GCA_900553055.1 uncultured Phascolarctobacterium sp. | reverse complement strand
CATAGCACTGATTTCCCTAGCCACGGAGGCCATGGTATACATCATATTGGTACCGGTATCGCCATCAGGAACGGGAAAAACGTTTAGCTCGTTGATGGCCACATAATTCTTCTCAAAGCTATGATAAGCTCCCAGCAGCATGTCCTTAACCTGCTTGCCGGTAATCTCGTTCATTAACTCCATCTCACTCCCACACCTTTCCTTTAGGCCTTGCGGCGCACAAACACGCCGATTGCACCAGGCCCAAGATGAGCTGCCAGCACAGTACCAATACTAGTTACCATTACCGGCACACCCGGATAACGCTCCTGCATTTCTTTAGCCAATGCCTGAGCTTCATCATCTACTACGGCATGAGCTACAAAAATGGCTTCAATGGGGTCATGGCTACATGCCAGCTCCACCATGCGCTTCAAAATCTTTTTGCGAGTGCGCGCCTTATCCCCGACGAGCAGCTTGCCCTCTCTATCTAAATGCACAATGGGGCGAATCCCCAAAATATTACCAACCAAAGCACCCACCGCACCAATGCGGCCACCCTTTTGCAAATAATCAAGAGTCTTTACAGTGAAGTAGGTTTCCGTTCTTAGCGCACAATCTCGAGCAAATGTTTCCAACTCATCCATATCCTCCACACCGGAGTCAGCCTTGCGCAAAACCTCCATCGCCATGCCGCTCAGGGGGCAGGCCGCGGTCAAACCATCTACAACGCGAATATCCGCGCCCTTGATTTCCTTCATCACCTGTTTGGCAACCATGCAGCAGGTTTGGTAGGTACCACTGAGCACACTATCCACGGCAATATAAATAATCTTTTTGCGCTCCTCAGCTATCTTAGCAAAAAAATCATGAATATAGCCCACAGGTGGCTGGGAAGTGCCGGGTAGCTGGCCTGTTTTTTCGACCATGGCAAACATCTCTTCCAGAGAGCGGTCGCCATCCCACCATTCTTCGTTACCATGGCGCGCTATCAAACGCAATACATGACAACGAGGATCATCCTTCAACGGGGTTTCATTGGATACAGCAAGGGTATCCACTACAACATGTATTTTATCCTGCATATAGGGCCTCCTGTAGGGTAAATTTTTATAAGAATCTTCTTTTATCCGCACTTATTCCATGTTAACTTATATTGTACCATAATTTTACAATTTTTACCACAATATCTGTGTCAACATAGTTATCTTTTGCTAATTAAATGGTGAAATCCTAAAATGGCAAAAAAAAAAGCCCTTACGAAGAAGGGCCAAATGAGGGGCTGTTTTGATGATACTAGTATACCATTATTGTATACAAAATGCAAGAGTTTTTCTGTAATTTATCTAACAATTTTTTATTTTTTTTAGGAGCTGCTGCGCAGTAGATGATGCCTTATCCACTCTATCACAAGACGCCTTAGAAGGTATTAGATACAAGCAACGGCGACGACGGCGTATGGATTAATACTCCTAGGAGCCGTTGCGCAGTAGATGATGCCTTATAAGGCGTCTTGCAAGCTATTTGTAGTCGGCGCCGAGCATAACTACACCATCACAATCAGCAGCACCATCGCGACTAATGCGCAGCTTGTGCGCAAAGGGCACTTGGGAGAGACGACCAACCACCGCGCCATTATTGGTTGTAGAAATAACCGTCGTTTGCGCCATTAAATCGCCACTACCGCCATTGATAACCGTAAAGCCAGCCGCCTTAAGCTTAGCAATGGCACTCGCTCCGGCCGATTTGCTGCCACTGCAGTTCACAACGCGCACCACCGTGCCTCCGCTTGCCGCTGCAGCTTTAGTAGGCTTCTTAACGCCATCTACGCTACTAGATTTTGCTCCGTCCTTAGCGCCAGCTTTAGCAGCGTCCTTGCCAGCAGCCTTTTTCTTTTCGGCCAGCTCCTTTTCTTCTTTTACGGCTTCCTTATTTTCAGCGCTGTCATCGCCCTGCTTAGCCTTGGCCACAGCTGCTGTATACTCCTTTTCCATCAGCTCTGCTGCAGATTTATAGGTAGCAGTCATGGTTGCGCCCTGCATCTTCACCATTTGCTCGCGCAAATCGGCAATATCGGGCAGCCAATAGCTAATGCCATCGATATATTCAGGAGTGCCGGGGACTGTGGCCATAGCCAGTCCCTTGCTCTTGACCATAGCATGCAACGCTCTGCCCAAATCAACCATATCAGCCAAAGGCAGGTCGGTCTTAACCATATTGGTCAGCTGCTTAGCAAGGCCCGGTATATGCAGCAGCATATTAGCCGAGGTTATGCGGTCGTAAACCGCCATAATAAAATGCTGTTGGCGGCGGATGCGTCCTATATCACCCTCTTCATCACGATAACGCACATATTGAATAGCGGTTTTGCCATCCATATGCTGCATACCCTTTTTCAAATCAATTTTAAAGCCGTCCCAAGCATCGTAATAATACATATTTTTTTCGACATTAATATCTACGCCGCCGATAGCATCCACAAGGCCCACAAAGCCTTTGAAGTCCACCATCACGTAATTATTAATCTTGATGCCCAAGAGCTCCTCCGTAGTCTTTTGCGTCAGCTCACGCCCGCCGTAGGCATAGGCATGATTAATCTTATCCCAGCCATGGCCCTTGATACGTACGCGTGTATCACGAGGCACGGAAAGCAGCGAGGCAGCCTTATTTTTGGTGTCGAACATGACTACAAAAAGGGTGTCACTGCGGCCCACATCATGCTCCTCGGCCCGTTCGTCCACACCGAGGACGATGATATTCTTTTTTAGGCTTAACCTTTCGCTAGGGGATAAATTATCCATGCCCTTTTCGGGATTAAAATAACTAAAAAGCAGATAGGCCATGGCGCAAATCGCTGCCACGATGCCCAAAATCTTCACCTCAAAAATACTTTTCATACTGCCATCCTCTCATTAATAAATTAACATAAAGCAAATCAGCCTTGGGAGCTAGGCTCCGCCAAAAATGTCTCGAGTACGGAGCGACTACGATACAAAAACGCGTGCAGCATCCGCGCCGTCAATCCCCAAATTACGTGCTCGCCATATTCATAAAAATACACATAATACTGCTTATGCTTACGCCAACCGCGCATGCGATGGGGTACCAAATCGAAGGGAAAGTCTTCGCCCGGATGGTCCGCCAGCTCCATGGAGCAGCGCCGTGGCTCCATCGCTAACAGCTCCTTGAGCGGTACTGTAAAAACACATTCTACCTCGCTAGGGCTATAGGAAATCTTGCTGATATCCTTAATCATACCCACAAAGGGATGGATAATGGGCCCCATATGGGTAACTAGGGAATCCAGCTCGCCGCAGATAGTAATGTCCTCGGGCGTGAGCCCCAATTCCTCGCAGGTTTCGCGCACTGCCGTCACAGCAAAATTGTGCGCATCACTGCATTCTACCTTGCCACCGGGAAAGCAAATTTCACCCGGCTGGCGGCGCAGGCTATGGGCACGCTCCTCAAAGAGCACCGCAATGCCTTGCTCGGTCTCCACTAAGGGTAATAGCACTGCCGCCTCCCACAGTCTATCCAGCTTATCAATGCCGGGAGGACGCCGGTGTAGGCGCTCATATAAAATTGCTTGTAGCTTTTCCATCTTGTCCATATTAGCATCCTATTATAGCACTTATAACGTCTAAATTCTAGTAAAAAAATAATAACATTAGCTCATTAATAACCCTTTATTATCTTCTACAATGCAAAAGCCCTCTCCTGCTAAGCCACAAAAATTTTTCAAAATATGCTTGGGCTTATAATAGAGAAAAATAGCAAGCATCGACGAGTATTAGCGAGCAAAGGAAAAGCGCCGCCCACGCAAAGCAGGCGACGCCAAGGGAAAGGACGATATTAGTAGAGAGGCTCTTCAATGTTAGCGCGTTCGCTCTTGTCAATCAAAGCAGCAACAGTTGCGTCACCGGTGATGTTAACAGCAGTACGCGGCATATCCAGTATACGGTCGATACCAGCGATCAAAGCAGAGCCTTCCAGAGGCAGACCCAGAGTGGTCAGAATCATGGTCAGCATGATGAAGCCAGCGCCGGGAACGCCTGCAGTACCAATAGAAGCCAGAGTACCGGTCAGGATGATAGTCAGATATTGAGCACCAGTCAATTCGATGCCGTACAATTGAGCGATGAACAGTGCGCAAACGCCTTGATAAGCAGCGGTGCCGTCCATGTTAATGGTTGCGCCCAAGGGCAGTACGAAGGAGGAAACCTCTTTGGAAACGCCCATCTTTTGCGCGCAGCTCATGGTCAGGGGCAGGGTGCCACCGGAGGAGCAGGAGCTGAATGCCATCAGGAATGCCGGGGAAATGCCTTTGAAGAATTGGAAAACATTAGTGCCGGCAACAAATTTCAGCAGAGCGCCATATACGACAACTGCATGTACCAAGCAAGCCAGGTATACAGCCATAACAACCTTCAGCAAGGGCAGCAGTACTGCAGGACCGTTAGCAGCAACAACCGGAGTAATCAGACCGAATACGCCGATAGGAGCAACGGACATGATGTAGCCTACCATTTTGTAGGATACTTCAGCCAGACCATTGATGGTGTGTTTTAAGTAGTCAGCCTTTTCGCCAACAGCGGTAATGCCAACGCCGGTGAACAGAGCGAAGACGATGATTTGCAGCATGTTTGCTTTAACCATTGCGCCCAGCGGGTTGGTCGGGAAAATGTCGATGATAACCTTCATCAGAGGAGGAGCAGTTTTAGCAGCTACCTTTACAGATTCAGCAGGCATGGACAGGCCAGCACCCGGTTGGAAAGCTGTACCAAAGCCCAAGCCGATGACGATTGCAAAAGCAGTGGTCAGCATGTACCAAGCAATGGTCTTGATACCAATGCGACCAACCTTTTTGATATCACCCAGGCTGCACACGCCAATTACTAAGCTTGAGAATACCAAGGGAACGATGACCATTTTGATCATGTTCATAAAAATGGTGCCCAAGGGACCGATCCAGGTTTTGGCAAAGCCAGCGCCTTCAGCACCAAGCTCTAAGCCGGCAATAATACCGAGAGCTAAACCGATAAGAATTTTGGTAGATAAGTTCACGATAAATAACCCCCTAAACAAATTATAATACGATTATTATCATTATAGCAGAGGTTTTGCAAAAAATCTCATTGTATACAGTATTATTCGCGTGTATACAATATATTTCAATATACAAGCCAGCTGTTAACAGCATAAAGCAAAATGTTTGTTGGGTTTGCATACAAAAGAAAAATATCCCCTGCGTTGCTACAAGGGATATTCATTGTCTTTTTACTTGGCAAATAGCTCGAATAAAATTACAGCAATAGCACCAGGCACGCCAAAGAAGCCGGCAATCAAGGCCTTAAAAATGGTGATTTTGAGGCCAAAGCCCACAAAAGCGCCCAAAAGATTCACCAGCCATAATAATAATGCACCACAAATGCCGTTCCACACCAGCTTAAAGGGCATGGATAAAAGCTTGACGATGATTAAGAGCAAAACTACACCCACCAGCATCGGTCCCAAGGAGCCCAAGGGGCCAAGGCCTGCACTGGCAGCTAAACCTTCTAAAGTAGACATGAATACAAGCGCCTTCCTTTCTTTATTTACATTGCGCGCCTGTTTTCCAAAGCCTTGGACAGAGTAACCTCATCGGCATACTCCAAATCGCCGCCCATGGGTAGGCCGTGAGCGATGCGGCTCACCGTAATGCCTATGGGCTTTAATAGCTGCGCCAAATAAGTGGCCGTAGCCTCGCCCTCCACATCGGAATTGGTGGCAATAATAATCTCGCTAATAGATTCGCGCTGCAAGCGCTGAAAAAGCTCGCGAATTTTGAGCTTGTCGGGTCCCACCCCATCTAGGGGCGAGAGCACGCCGTGCAG
>USBV01000098.1 GCA_900553055.1 uncultured Phascolarctobacterium sp. | reverse complement strand
GCTCGCGCGCGTTGCGCTCCGTCGCGCGCAGCTTAATATTGCCCAAATCCAGCACTGTGAGCAGATTATCGTAATCCATCTCAAAGGAGAGCATCACGAAAATCACCGCAAAATCAGCCAAGGGCTTGCCCGTTTCCACGCTCAACAGCGGCGTTTTGCTCTTCACGTGCTCCTCAATAAGGCGGCGCTCCGGCAAAAAGAAACGCTCGCAGGCGCTGTCCCCCCGGGCGTTAATCATTTGATATAAAATATGCATGCCCAAATTGGACATTCCCAAATGATACACATTTGGATAAACAAAGGCCACAGGATGGCGAAGCCCCGGCGGAAAAACCGCGGCTCCCTCCTCCTGCGCACGTAATTCTTGTAAATAATTTTTAATCTTCCAGGACAAAGCTTTTACCTCACGCTAATCCTTTTTCTTAACTCATTTTCCTAGCTTCTTTTCGAACAGCTCCACAATGGTCTTTAAAACCTTTAAGCGAGCATAATATTTATTATTGCCCTCCACCACTGTCCAGGGCGCAAAGCTAGTATCGGTGCGCACCAGCATTTCATTCACGGCCTCTTCATATGCGTCCCATTTATCGCGGTTGCGCCAATCCTCATCCGTGATCTTCCATTGCTTCATGGGGTCGTTTTGGCGGTCAGTAAAGCGACGCAACTGCTCATCCTTATCAATTTGCAGCCAGAATTTGGCAATGGCAAAGCCGTGCTCGGTCCACTGCTGCTCCATATCCTTAATTTCGTCGTAGGCGCGCTGCCATTCGTAATCCTTGGCAAAGCCTTCGATGCGCTCCACCATCACGCGGCCATACCAGGTGCGGTCGAAGATGGCAATATTGCCGGTCTCCGGCAGATGCACCCAAAAACGCCACAAATAGTGGAACTGGCGCTCCACCACGTTGGGAGCGGACACAGGATGCACACTAAAGCCCAAGGGGTCCAGCGCAGCCGTCAGGCGGCGAATCGCGCCACCCTTACCGGCAGCATCCCAGCCCTCAAAGCAAATGACGGTGGGGATTTGCGCCTTGAACATTTCAATCTGCAGCTGCTTCAAGCGTTTTTGGTACTTGTCCAGCTCCTTCTTGTATTCCTCCTTGCTCAGCTCCTGCGTAGCGTTGATTTTGCCCAGCACATCGTATTTAGTATTGGGGCGAATCACAGCAGCGGGAGCGGTCACCGGGGTATTGATGGCCTTTTCCACGGTCTCCACAATGGAGGTAATAATTTCAATTTCCGCACTGCGACGGTCATCAGCGGCAATCAAATGCCAGGGCGCGTTCACCTTATCGGTGGCCTCCAGCATCTTTTCGTAGCGCTCCAAATATTCATCATATTTATCGCTTTCGTCGATAGCGGGGCTCACATCGCGCCATGCCTTGCCCAGTGTTTTGGCATTTTTGGCGATATTTTCCTTTTGCTGATCCTTGGATAAATGCAGAAAATATTTTAAGATGATGTAATTATCATCGGTGAGCATCTTTTCGAAGGTATTGATGTGGTCATAAGAAATAAATTGGCAGCAGCTAGCATTTCCCTCCTTGCAGGCCACCTCATTGGCAGTTTTTAAATAATACCAGCTGCGGTGGTACACAGCAATATTGCCCAAAGCAGGCAGATGCTGCCAAAAGAAGGTAAAGAAGGGCTGCTTATGCTCCTCCTCAGTCATGCGCACGGTGGAATAAACATCAAAGCCACGCGCGTCCATCTGCTGCATCATGGTGTTGATAATAGCGCTGCGACGGGCGCCACGCCAGCCCTCAAAAACGATGATAATGGGCTTTTTGGCCTCGCGCGCCATACGTTGCACCTGACCTAAGCGTTCACCCAAAACGTCCATCACGTCATTATAATCGCCCTTGGACATTTTTTTCTTCATATCCAGCTTTTCCAGCATATCTTTCCATCTCCTTAAAACTGCTTTACTCCCTTGTACTTGCCCACAAAGGACTGAAATAAAACATTATATCTCCCTTAGCAAACAACTAAATTAAATCTCTTCGGTGCCATAGGGCTTCAGGCTGCGGGGCTTATCCAGCACCTGCGCCATGATAAAGCCATTGACGAGTGCTGCGTGTTTAAGCTTCAGCTTAGGCTTAGCCTGCAGCTCCTGCTGCGCATAGCGAGCGCTAAAGGCAGCCGCCTCCTTATTAAACAACTCCTCGTTATAGCTGTAGTCACCCCGCGGGTCGCGATACAGCTTGCTCTTGTCGTGCTTTAGAGCTTCGTTATCCCGATGGATACGTCCCTTGCCTTCATGCTGGGACTCACCATCGTAGTGCACACGCTGCTTATCCTGACGCACACGCTGCTCGCTCTTGTCCACGTAGACGCGCTCCTGCTTTTGCTGTTGCGCTTTATCCACATAAACCCGTTGGCGTTCCTTGGCAGCCTCCGGCTGCATTTGCTCCTGCTGACGCTTTTTGAGTCGCTTTTCGAACTCAGACGCCAAATCGGGCTCCCTTTTTGGACTGGGCTCAGCTGTGGCATCATAATCGGGCTGAGGCGCTTCGCTCTCATAATCAGGCGGCAGCTCCTCCCCTTCACTATCGGGGCGGCGGCGCCTTTTCTTGCCCAAAAGCATATCCAAAATACCCCGCAACAGCATGAACATAATCACCATGGGCACCAGGTTATCTAATATATCAAACATAGTGCTACCTCTTATTTACCGCTTTGCTTGTCGGCTCCTTCTGCGCCCTCAGGGCTAACCTCCGCAATGGTGCGACGCATTTGCGTATCGGCCTGGATATTGTTCAGGCGGTAGTAGTCCATTACGCCCAAGCGGCCGCTTTCCAAAGCAGCTGCCATCGCTGCAGGCACCTTAGCCTGTGCTTCCACAACCTTGGCCTGCATCTCTTGCGTATAAGCCTTCATTTCCTGCTCCTTGGCCACTGCCATCGCACGGCGCTCCTCGGCACGCGCTTGCGCAATGCGCTTATCGGCCTCCGCTTGGTCGGTCATCAGCGCAGCGCCAATGTTACGGCCCACGTCCACGTCCGCAATATCAATGGAAAGAATCTCAAAGGCAGTGCCTGCATCGAGACCCTTATCCAGCACAGTTTTCGAGATAAAATCGGGGTTTTCCAGCACCTTGCTGTGGTCGTCGCTAGAGCCTACATTGGTAACGATGCCTTCGCCTACGCGGGCAATAATAGTTGCTTCACCGGCACCGCCCACCAAGCGGTCAATATTAGCGCGCACGGTTACGCGGGCCTTAACCTTCAGCTCGATGCCATCCTTAGCCACGGCGCTTACAACCGGGGTTTCGATAACCTCAGGGTTAACGCTCATTTGCACGGCCTCCAGCACATTGCGGCCTGCCAGGTCAATGGCACAGCCACGCTCAAAGCTCAAATCGATTTGTGCTCTGTGTGCTGCAATCAAGGCATCGATAACTCTATCCACGTTGCCGCCTGCCAGATAATGTGCTTCCAGCTGGTTTACGTTAACGTCGAGCCCAGCCTTGTTAGCCTTAATCAACGGCAGCACGATTTGGGACGCCGGCACGCGGCGCAAGCGCATACCAATCAAATTAAAAATGCCCACATTTACGCCGGCAGCAATGGCACTAATCCACAGCCCCAACGGCACAAAATTCAAAAATACCGCAATACCAACAATGGCCACAATAAACATAAAGCCACTACCAAAAATAGCACTAAATAACAAATCCACTAAAAATCACTCCTTTACTAAATCTACAAAAAGCTTGCTGCCTTCCACCTTGGCCACCACTATGTGGCTATTCTTGGGCAAAAAGTCGCCCAGGCTGCTCACATCGTAGCGCTTGCCTTCGATGAGCGCCGTTCCTGCCGGCCGCAGTGTGGTCAAGGCAACTCCCTGCTTGCCCAAAAGCTGCGAAAAATCGCTGCCACCTGTGTAGCCTGCGCTATTTTGCTGCTTGTCCCACAGCACGAAGGGGTTCCATTTGCTTTCCTTGGGCAAATACACGCACAAAAAGCCTAGCACTAGCGCTGCCACCACGTAAAAGCCTAGCAGCACGGCCAACGCAGGGAAGCCGCCGCCCAAGAGGAAATAGCCACCGCCCGTTAAGCAAATCAGGCCGCCAATGCCAAAAATGCCAAAGCCGGGCACTGCCAGCTCCACGCTCATCAAAATCACGCCAGCTATTAAAAGATAATATTCTATAGGCATAGCATACCTCCCTCTTAACACTTGCATATACTTTGCTTTGCTCAAAATCTTTATCATACTCTTCACGCTTGCATGAGCGCAGTTTTGCGCACGAACGCCATCACATAGTTTTTCTCACAAAGCTACACTTTATTATAACATTTTCCCTGCCCTCACGCTAGAAATAGTTGTGCATTTATTGTGACAGATGTTGGGTGCAGCCTAGCAAAAGCTCCCGCGCACAGGGAAAGTTGGGACAAAAAGCGTCCCGGGGCAGTGAGGACGTGACTGCTTTTATCCGCTATCTGCTCGGACACCATTGGCCTCAAATCCCCCACCACCACGGAATACGACAGGCTGGCTGTCAAAAAGCTCCTTAAACTAAGCAAGGTTAAGAATTTGCGAGCCTATAGCAACGAGCTCCTAGAAGCCGGCAATATCTACTCCAGCCTCAGTCCTAAAGAGCTCACCCACTATGATTACAAGGTCTATACCGTTGGCACAAAACGCTTGGGCATCGGGCAACTGCAATCCACCAATTCTAAGCAGCTGGCAGCTTTAGAAAAAGAGCTCCTTGCCTACATGCAGGAAAATTTTGCCAGCTTTGGCGTTGATACGTACTTTATGATGCTCACGAATCTGGATAGTTTTGCTACCAAGCTGCTTTGCTTTGGCGACAACTCCCTAGCTACTGCCCAAAAAGCCTTTGGCCAAGAAAGTGACACCATTATACTGCCTAATGCAGTATCAAGAAAAAAACAGATTGTGCCACCCCTGCAAAAAGCGCTACAATAGCACAAAGAAAGGACCTTAGAGTATCATCATCAAATCTCTAAGGTCCTGTTTTTCTATGCTTTTTAGGGTGCAAAGCTAGCTATAATTCTATCAAAATTCACCCTAAAACTATAATCTTATCAAATTCACATAAGTCTACTCTATCACTCTCAGGCTGTGACTGCGACCAGTAAGGGAGCGGGCTCCGCGCTCGGTGATGACATAGGTGTTTTCCGTGCCCACCATGCCAAGGCCCGGTAGGGCAATCTTAGGTTCCACCGCAAAGGTCATTCCCGGCTCAAGCTGCTGCTTAAAGCCCTTGGCTATAGCCGGAGCTTCGTCCATCACCAGGCCAATGCTGTGGCCTAAGAACTTGCCGCCGTTCATAAAGCTATCGCCATACACATTATTAAATCGTGCCATAGTGCGCAAATATAAGCTTTCAATAGCTACACCAGGGGCCATCATCGCTACAACCTCCTGCTCTAGCTCTAAGCAGCGCTCCTGAGCTGCCAAAATCTTAGCGCCCTGCTCATCCTTATTAATATCTCCATAGTAATAAACCACAGTTTTATCAGTGTGATAGCCATCAAAGCCACAGGGAATATCTAAATATACCAAACGGCCAGGCTTAAGCTTGCGAAAAGCATTACCAATGGACTGCACAGCGATGCAGGTGCCGTTAGTGCCCCCGGGGCCATCAAAGGCTGTGCGCACGAGGCCGCTCTTGCCAAAGGCAGCAATACCAATTACCTCTTCACCCATGGGCAAATTAAAGCGAGCAATGCCATGCGAGCCACGCGCTACCATCTCACCGTATAAGTTGATAGCCAGCTGTGCTTCGCTAATGCCCCCCTTAATCATGGTTGGCGCAATAACGTCCAGCACAGTCTCATGAATAGCGCCACTAGTAGCCATCATTTCCAGCTCGTATTTGCTTT
>USBV01000097.1 GCA_900553055.1 uncultured Phascolarctobacterium sp. | reverse complement strand
CAGTAGCCACTCTTTGGTTCACCCAACCGGCCAAATCGCGGTATTCGCGGGCCATTTGGTTATCGGGCACAATGCCGCTGCCCACCTCGTTGGTGACGAAGACCACGATTTTGCCGCAGGCACGGGCCGCCGCCAGCAGTTTATCGATTTCGCTATAAACGTATTCGCAGCGGTGCAAAAAGTCCACCTGCGCGGGGTCCGGCGCATTTTTGCCATAGAATAAATTAGCCATATAAATTGTTAAGCAGTCAAAGAGCACTGCCCCGGTCTCCTCGCCCAAGCTAGCGAAGACCTTTTCGGCCTCATAGGGCGCTTCGTAGTTCACCCAACGGCCATCATTGCGACGCTCGCGATGCAGGCGCACGCGCTCTGCCATCTCCTCGTCCAAGATTTCGGCGGTGGCTATGTAGTCGCATTTGGGAGAATAATGCAGAACATAGCGCTCAGCGAATTCGCTCTTGCCACTGCGGGCCCCGCCCGTAACTAAGATTAATTTTCCAGCCATTTTCTTGCCTCCCTTCATGTTAAAAAGCCTCCCACTCGTGGCGGGAGGCTCCAAAAATTACACTTTCTTCCTATTTAATTGCACACGAAAACCAGCCTATCTCCCGTAAGCCCACGGTTTCGCAACAGGCAGGTCTCCTGGCTTAGCTTCTTCGCCCTCAGCGCCTTCCCAACTTTCGTCAGTGACATATTTGCTTAGGCTCCACTTACAGTAGCGGGACTGCTCCGGATTCGCACCGGTATTCCCTTTTCAGCGGTGACCGCAGTCACTGCACCTGTCAAAAATTTCCAATTAATAATATTCAACACACTTGGCGATTCTCCTGCTAGAGGTGGGAAGAAATTTTATAAGCACTCCGCCGGCAAGTAATACAGCCCCTGCTCCAAAAGCTCCTGCTCCTTACCCATGCCAATAATGCACCCGGCGCCTAGCTCCACGCCGTGCTCCGTGCCATACTCCGCCAAAAGCCCAAAGGCCTTCAGCGTCTTTCGCACACTAAACTCTTCCTTATTAATAAGTACAGGATGCAGCTTGCCCTCCGCCTGCACAATCATGCTAATCTTCTTATAATTCGAATCCTGATAGAACAAAAGCTTGGGCACCTCGCCCTTTTGCAAATAGCTTTCACGAATCACATTCACCACGTAATTATCAAAAAGATTCTTCAAATAAAAGCTTTGCATCAAGGCCAGAGCATCATTAATCTGCAGCAAATAAGCCGCCAATCCCACATCCCTAAAATATAGCTTCGGCGCCTTCATCAAACGCTTGCCCGGCACATCCGTTAACGGCTGCACAAAATACACAACCCCTGCCCCAACTAAAAACTGCAGCCACTGCTTAGCCGTAGGAGCCGTAATCCCTACTCCCCCAGCTAAATTGGAATAATTCACCACCATGCCTGTAAGGCTAGCCGCCACTCCCAAAAAGCGATAAAACTTAATATCATCGCTCACCGTGGTCTGCTCCATTATCTTGTGCTGCAAAATATCCTTGCAATAGCTAGCATAAAACTGCTTCCTATCCACTCCGTCCTGCGCGCACTGCGAAAAAAGCTCGCCCTGTACAATGGCAGCTAGCACATCGCGCTTGCCACGTTTGGGAACAACCCCGGGCACAAAGGGCTTAGCCCCATCCAGCTTGAGC
The DNA here is from genome assembly GCA_900553055.1 of uncultured Phascolarctobacterium sp. Lineage (GTDB taxonomy): Bacteria > Bacillota > Negativicutes > Acidaminococcales > Acidaminococcaceae > Phascolarctobacterium_A. The sequence goes on along the minus strand of USBV01000097.1, from coordinate 4,212 downwards.
GGCAGCTCCATCCACGGCACCTGCGCCTCAGCCAAGGGCTCCTCTAGGTAATACCCCTAGTCCGTAATCGCCAAATAGCTACCCTTGGGCACATCCTCCTTAGCCAAAATCGGCACAAGCTGCACCGCCAGCTGCAAATTATACAGTACTGCAGGCTTGGGCAACGCCTGCACAAAGGTAGTGGTATAGTTCACCGCCTGGTCGCGCACCACTGGGTCCGCAAAATCCACCGCTGGCAACTCGTCCGGAATATACAATTAAACTGCAACATGTACCCATACAATATTCTTCCTTCCCTTCAGGCCTAAGCCATAAGTTCTAAAGAGATTATACTACGTAATATTACGTATGTAAAGTTTTTATAAAAAACGCTCTTATAAGTAATGAAACGTTGATACTTCACAACCTACAAGAGCGATATTTTGCTATGCCAGTATGCTTCACACAACAGTGGCCTTTACTTTTAAGGCTAGCGATTCAAACCTAATTCATTCATTAATGCTTTTTGAAGGACATTGGAGAAATTAATATTCTGCTCCATGGCCATATTATTTAACCAAGCAGGTATGGATAAAGTTTTTTTCACAGCTTTGGCATTGTATTTTCTGTCGTAAGCCAGCTTGTCGAATGCTACCAGCATTACAAACTGCTCATCATCAATAGTAATCTTATTGGGCTTTGATGGCTTCGGATAATTTTCAGGCGCGATATTATCCAACATCAAACCAATAGCCTCTTGGACATTTTCTAAAGCTTCCTCTATAGAATCACCTTGCGTCATGCATCCAGGAATATCCGGAACATACGCAGATATGCCTACTTCCTCAGGTTCAAAAATCACAGGGTAAAAAAACTGCTTCATAGTCGCGCACCCCTCCTTTTTATATGTAAACAAACCCTACTCCACCACGACCTCAACCTGTTTGCCACAAAAAGCAACGCCGTAGGCAAATACAGTAGCAATACCATGTTGCTCAAGAGTAGATTTATAGCTTTTTTGCTTTATCTGCTCTAATGCAGTATTAGCCAATTGCTGTAAATCATTAGAGCCCTTAGTATCGGCCTTTAATTCTATAATAATTTCTGGTAAAAGCTTGTCGTAGGGCTCTAACTGAATATCGTACCGTCCCTCACCGGCCTCCCTATTGGAAGTAACTATGTATCCATCCATAGCCACACATAAGCCAAGCAAAAGTCCTTGATAAAAGCTTTCGCTGGCAGTATCAAAATAGCTAACCACCTCTAAAAGGAGCTGGCGTAATAGCCTCTTCACCGCAGGCGCATCATGCTTTACAAAGGCAGTTTGCAGCTCCACATAAGTGCTTTGACTCCGCTCCGGGAACAGTTTATCAATAATCTCCTGCTTATAGGCAATGGCAATTTCTTTGTTGGGGATGGCTAAATCATATATTCTACTCCCCAAGGGCAAAAGCGTGTTGCGCACAGCCTTCAAATAACCAGCCATCAGCAAAAAGCTAAAAATAGCAGAAGGATTATCCTTTAAATACGGATAAATTACGTTATCATTAATAAGGGTTGAGATAGTGTTGCCTGCTAGCAAATCCTGCAATTGCCGGCAAATATTGGCATCGGCCTTCTGTAAAATTTCGCCAATAATATCATGACTACCAGTAGAAAGCCAAAATGGATTAGGCTCGCAGCCATTATGCAAATAATTTAGCACTGACCAAGGGTTGAAGATATCCTGCTTGCCAAAATGGTAGCCGTCATACCAGCTAATAATTTCCTCCAGCTTATTGCTAGCTCCATAATAAGCAGCCAGCTGCTGCACTTCTTCCATAGTAAAGCCAAAATAGCTGCTATATCTATCGTTCAAAAGCGAATAAACCTGCAAATTATTCAAGCCACTAAAAAGGCTTTCCTTAGCTACGCGTAAAATGCCGGTTAAAAAGGCAAACTGCAAATGCTTATTATCCTTTAACCCGCCAGAAAACAAATTACGCATAAAGGCAACTGCTTCATCATAATAGCCATGCAGATAGCCCTGCTGAATGGGCGTATCATATTCGTCGATAATAATAACAGGCGGCACCTGATAGTGCTCATGCAGCATTTGCGAAAGCTTGCTCAAAGCCAGCATATAGTCGCTTTCGCCAGCTTCATTTGCAACAATCTTTTGGTAAAACTCAGGCTCGCTAAGGCTTTGGCTGCTTGCCAGCTCTTGATGTCGCACAAATTCGCTGCGCAATATATCCTTTAAAAAGATATAGCTGCCCTGCCAGCTAGCACTTTTTACATCCTTAAAGGTTAAAAAGATGACGGGATAGCGGCCTTGCTCCTTGCGATATGCTTCACCACATTGCCAAATCTTCATGCTGCTAAAGTATTTTTGATTGTCCTCGCTGGTGGCCTCAAAAAAGGTGCGTAGCATGTCCATATTCAAGGTTTTGCCAAAGCGGCGTGGTCTTGTGAACAAAGATACCACTGGCTTTTCATCCAAAATATCCTTAATCATCAAGGTTTTATCCACATAATAATATTCGTCCACCGCTCGTTTATAGCTGGAGACGCCTATGGGGAGGGGCAGCAGTTTTTCTGCTTGCGTAGCTGCTATTATTTGTTCAGGTATATCTTTGCGCAAATCATTAGGTTTGGCGCTGCTTTCAGGAATAAGCCAAATCTTGCCCCGCTTAAAGGCTCCGGGGATTCTATTTTGGCGACAGTATTTTGTTACTTGGCTAGCTGCAATTTGCCAAAGGGCCGCTGCCTCTTGCACTGTCATTGTCTTTTCCATATAATCTGGCCTCCTTTTCAAGCTATCCTATTCTTAATCCAATTATCTTAGTTTAATTATACAGCTAAAGTTTCTTTTGCGCAACTTTCAGAAGAATATTTTTGCTACAAAGTTGTGCAAGCGCATCTTTCTGAAACTGTATTGCGACATTAAAGAATTATATACATATATAAACGAAGAAAAGCAAAACTGCCCTAGGACTTGCAAGTAATACGCTTACATTCCTAGGGCGATGATTTTCTTCTATTATATTATGCTGTTACTATAGTAAATTTCGCTAAAAAAACTATTCTCTTACTCCTTCAGTGCCTCAATGGCGGCCTTGATATCCTTGGCGCCGTAGACGAAGGAGCCGGCAACGAGGATGTTGGCACCGGCAGCGCGGACGATCTTGGAGGTTTTGTCGTTAATGCCGCCGTCAACCTGAATATCCACATCAAGTCCTGCATCGGTAATCATCTTGCGCAGGCGGGCAATCTTCGGCACGCTGCTTTCGATAAAGCTTTGGCCACCAAAGCCAGGGTTAACGCTCATAATCAGCACCATATCCACATAAGGAAGGATTTCCTCCACACTGGATAAGGGAGTCGCCGGGCACAGAGCCACGCCAGCCTTCATGCCCTCGTTTTTAATCTGCTGGATGCAGCGATGCAAATGCTTGGTCGCCTCCACATGCACCACGATTTGGTCCGCACCGGCAGCCTTAAAATCGGCAATATATTTTTCGGGGTTTTCCACCATCAAATGGCAGTCAAAAAACATCTTGGTAGTCTTGCGAATGCACTTTACCACGGGCGCGCCAAAGGTCAGATTGGGCACAAACAGCCCATCCATCACATCAATATGCACCCAGTCGGCACCGGCCACCTCAATCTTTTTGATATCCTCGCCCAATTGCGCAAAATCGGCGGACAAAATAGACGGAGCGATTAAAAGCTTTTCTTGCATCATTTTCTTCCCTCTTTCTCTTTTAGTAAGCGAATTTCTTCCAGCATTGCTAAATATGATTCATAACGACTGGCGGCTATTTGGCCCGCTGCCACCGCCTCCTTCACCCCGCACACAGGCTCGTGCGTGTGCGAGCAGGGGCAAAAGCGACAGCCGCCCTCGTATTGGGCAAATTCACGAAAGGCCGCCACAGCCTGCTCCTGCTCCATGCCCTCTAAGAGTAAATTGCCAAAGCCGGGCGTATCGGCAATATAGCCCTCGTCAAAGGGCAGCAACTGGGCAAAGCGCGTGGTGTGCTTGCCGCGGCCAATCTTTTCGCTAACCTCGCCCGTGCGCAAATCCACCTTGCTATCGATAGCATTAATCGTCGAAGATTTGCCCACGCCCGAAGGCCCGCCAAAGGCACAAATTTTGCCCTTTAAATGCTCGCGCAGGGCTGCAACACCTGTGCCGCTTTGCGCCGAGATGGCAAAAACCTTGTAGCCAAGTGGCTCGTACACAGCGCGCAC
>USBV01000096.1 GCA_900553055.1 uncultured Phascolarctobacterium sp. | reverse complement strand
ACAGGCGGAAGCGCCAAAATCCACATTCCGAAGTTGTAAATGGCCGCCAAGTCTCAGGCAAGCCCGAACTTTGACATATCGCCGTTGCAAATCAACCCCACAGAAAACTCTGCGGGGCTGTATCACTTTCCTTATTGTTCAATTATCCGCCGAATTGAAACGAAACGTCAATCGAGATAAATCGGCGGTTCATACGCCTTGCCGAGTAAAGCTTTCTTACGTTCCTGAAGTCCGAGAAATGCCCACTCTGTCATATCCTGCCATTTGTGATCTTTGCGGCTGTCCATTTATGGATCGTACGGTCATACACCTGAACGTATCCGATCCTTGTCGGATGCATCCGCACGCTGTTCGACTGGTATTCTTTTCCGGTGTACGGATTCACATCGCCTGCCTGAGTATCCTCATCCGCATCATCATGTGTAATGACCGGCTCAAAATCTTCCGTGCTCCCGCTTTCTGCAAATGCCGTTTCATCTTCTGCCGCATCTTCTGTCCATTTTGCATCCGACGAAACAGACTCATCTTGAACTACAGCTCCTGCTTTGTCGGCATGATCCGTATCGTTTTGATTTACATTTTCTCCGATACCGCTTTCTCCGACCGCATCCGTCTGCACTTCATTTTCTTTTGGTGAAACTTCTTTTTCCGCTTTTGACTGTGAATCTCTTCTTCTGAAAAAACTTCCGAGCCTGCGTTCTTTTTTCGGCTTTTCGAGTTCCTTTTTAATCTCTTCTATCGACTCGCCCGCCTGCACGTTCTTTTCAAGTTCATTCAACTCTTCATGAATTTCGTATAATTCGCCGATCGTCATATCGCGATCGTTCGATACCTCTTCTCCCGGTGTCTCTAACCCTTCCGTATCCGGCATACTCATATCCGCTTCTTTTTCCGGCTGGATATATTCTGCCTCCACAGATTCTTCCGGCTGGATATACTCTGCTTCCACAGGTTCTTCCGGTTCAATATACTCTGCTTCTGCCTTGTTTTGTGCAAACTCTTCTGTATGCTCAAACATCTCCGGCACAGTCTCTTCGATCAGTTTTTCTTCCGGCTCTGCATACTCCGCTTCTGCCTGCTCTTTTGCTGTCAGCTCTTTATGACCGGAGGCTTCTACAGCTTCAACTCTCGCTGCCGCCGCACGCTCCAACGCCGCAATGCTTCTTACTTCCCCTGCCCCTTCTGCCGACATGATACTCAAATGAAACGGACACTCAAGCATTTCCGCGATCATACGCATATCCTGTTCCTGAAAATTATCTCTGCCAAGACGCTGTGTCAGGTTCTGTCTCGACATTTTCTTCCCTGTTTTTTCCTCGATCAATTCCGCAAGCTGCTTGATCGTCATTCCTTTCCTTCCGAGAATGATCTTGACTTGTTCCCCAAATGTTAAATCCTGCATTTTTTCCTCCGCAGGAATTTCGTGTACACGATAAATAAAGGGCCAGTGCTGGTTAAACATGTGCTGCGCCACCGTTTCATTAGCAGCCAGCATAAATTCTTCGATAATGGACTCCGCATTGCCATGCACACGCTGCACAATTTCGATTGGATGCAGCTTTTCATCTAAAATAACCTTTTGCTCCGGCAAGTCAAAGTCCACTGCACCACGACGAGCCCGTTTATCGTGCAAAATTTGGCGCAGCTCGTCCATTTTACCCACCATGGGCAAAATGTCGGCGTATTTAGTGCACAAATCCTCATCCCCTGCCAGCATCGCACGCACAATGTTATAGCTCAAGCGATGGCGCACATTAATCACAGCGGGGAAAATTTCGTAATTGAGCACAGTGCCTTTAGTATCAATATGCATCTCGCAGGCCATGGACAAGCGGTCCTCTCCCGCATTCAGGCTACAAATACCGTTGGAAAGGCGCTCCGGCAGCATGGGCAGCACTCTATCCACCAAGTAAACACTGGTGCCACGCTCCCGCGCTTCCTTATCTAAAATGCTATCCTCGGTTACGTAATAGCTCACGTCAGCTATATAGACGCCCAACAAATACTCGTCCGCACTGATTTGCTGTACATAAACAGCGTCGTCCAAATCCTTGGCGTCCTCACCATCCACAGTAACCACCGTGCGCTCACGCAAATCGCGACGGCCTGCCAGCTCGGTCTTTTTAATGGTTTTGGGCACCTTGCGCGAAGCTGCCAAAACCTCCTCTGGAAACTCCAAGGGCAAATCATTCTGCTTGATGATGGACAAAATTTCCAAGCCCACATCGCCGATATTGCCTAAAACCTCTGTTACCTTGCCCTCGGCCTTGCGATGCTCCTGAGGCCATTCGGTGATTTCCACAACCACCTTCTGCCCATCCTTGGCATTATTAAAATCACGGCGCATTACATAAACATCCTGACCGATGCGCTTATCATCAGGAGTGACAAAGGCAAAATCACCGGTTTGGTGGAAAATTCCCACCACCTTATTGTTAGCGTGGGTAATAATGCGCAGGATCTCGCCCTCAGGCTTTTTGCCATGAGTGTCGTTATTAACACGAGCCAAAACTCTATCGTTATTCATCGCCCCATTTAAAGCGCGAGGCGGGATGAAAACATCGGGGCGCTCGCCCTTATTATCGGGGATAACAAAGCCAAAGCCCTTGCTTGTCAGCTGAAAGCGCCCAGCCACTAGGCCCATTTTTTCGGGTAGGCCATAAGTTTCAAAGCGAGTTTTGATAATCTCGCCATTTTGCTCCAAGGCTAGCAGCTCCTGCCAGAACTTGGTAGCACTGCATTCCCCTGCCAGCGCATCCAGCAGCTCCTCGCTCGTCATCGGCGCATAGCTGCCATCCCGCATAAAGGCCAAAATTTTCTCTCTTATATTTTTCATTTTTTAATCCTCTTTAATCATCATTTTAGAGAGCGATTCTGCCAAAATCGTCCCATCCTTTTTACAAATCATGCCTGCCATCTCCACCATACGCCCCTTGCGCTTAACCTCGCGTCCGGTGCAAATAACCTCCTCGCCAATAACCAGAGGCTGGCGATAGCGAATCTCTATTTTAGCCGTATAGGACGGCTTACCTTCCTTGCAATACAAGTAATTGCCCGTTACCTCGTCGAGCAACACAGCAACCAAACCACCGTGCATACGTCCGGTGTAGCTTTGATGCTCCTTGCGCGGGGTAAAATAGGCAGTGCATTTATCATCATCTATTTCAAAGAGCATGTGCAGCCCATGCTCGTTTTCCTTACCACAGGCAAAGCACCAGCTATATTCGTTATTATCTAATAGAGTTCTATCCATAGTAATTCCTTCTTTAAAAAATGAATCCTGCTTTATCTATCATTGTTTACAAAAAGCTTACTTTTTGTTTGCTAAAAACAGCTACATCTACAACTACTCCGCAAAAAAGTCGGCCACTGTCTGGAATACCTTTTCATGCTCTGCATCTAGCGTCAAAATATGCCCACTCTTTTCAAGCCAAACTAGCTTTTTAGCCTCTTTAGGCGTACCCAAATTATCGTATATGTATTGGGCACTTTTCGGCTTGACTGTGTGCTCAATTGTGGACTGCAAAACTATGCAGGGCACAGTAATCTTTTGCACTAGCTCCTTTTTGCAGGCTTTGATGAGTGCAAAAAGGCTGGTTAAGGGCTTTGTCGGCATGCGGTCATAGGCTTGACAATATTTTTGCATCTCGTGATAATTTCGTTTATGCTTGGGTAGATAGTGAATGAAATAACGCAGAATGGGCAAAAACGGAGCGCGCTTATCCTGCAAAAAGATAGGTGTAGCCAACAAGGCTGCCCTCTCCACCTTTTCTGTAGCAGCAATAACGATGGCTAAAAGTCCACCCATGGATAATCCTGCCACATAAATTTGTTGATATTTTTTAGCTAAGATGGCATAACCTAGCTTGGCCGCTGCCACCCACTGGGAGGCCACAGTTTCCTTCAAATCCTCCACACTGGTGCCATGTCCCGGCAAGCGCGGGCACAAAACAGTGTATCCCAAGCTGTGCAGATAGTTGCCCAAGGGACGCATTTCTGCAGTAGTACCGGTATAACCATGTAAAAGCAGCACGGCCTTGCCATTATTACCCTCTAGCAGAAAAGTTTCTGCGCCCTCCATAATTTGCATTCTTATAACCACCTTCACTAGAATATATAAAGCCTATTTTATTATTATAACATATGCGCCTATAATCGGCACAGAAATTTTGTTGAGCAGGCGTACTCCGCACATAAAAAACGCTCCCTCTCGCAAAGAGAAGGAGCGTTAAATTTTAGTTCAATTATTTGAACAGGCTCAGCAGCATGCCGCCATTAGCAGCCATAACAGGAGCAAATACCAGAGCAACAACGGTCATCAATTTGATGAGGATGTTCATTGCAGGTCCGGAAGTATCCTTGAACGGATCGCCTACGGTGTCGCCTACAACGGTTGCATCATGTACAGGGGTGTGTTTACGGCCAGAAGCTTCAACATACTTCTTAGCGTTATCCCAAGCACCACCAGCGTTTGCCATCAGGATAGCAACCAGTACGCCGGATGCCAGGGCGCCGCCCAGCAGGCCGCCCAGAGCTTCAGTACCAAACAGGAAGCCCATAGCCAGCGGAGCAACAATAGCGATGATACCAGGCATAATCATCTCGTGCAGAGCAGCTGCAGTGGAGATGTCTACGCATTTTTGGTAGTCAGCTTTAGCTTTGCCTTCCAGCAGGCCGGGGATTTCGTGGAATTGACGACGAACTTCCTCAATCATTTGGTAAGCAGCTTTACCAACGGATTCCATGGTCATAGCACCGAATACGAAGGGCAGGGTTGCACCAACGAACAGGCCGATCAGGGTTACAGGGTTCAGCAGGTCAATTGCCTTCAGGTTTACAACATGTGCATAAGCAGAGAACAGAGCCAGAGCAGTCAAAGCAGCGGAACCAATAGCGAAGCCCTTGCCGATAGCAGCAGTGGTGTTACCAACGGAGTCCAGGGTATCGGTGATTTCACGTACTTCAGGAGGCAGCTCGGACATTTCTGCGATACCACCAGCGTTGTCGGCGATAGGACCATAAGCGTCAACTGCTACGGTCAGGCCAGTGGTGGACAGCATGCCAACTGCAGCCAGGGAGATACCGAACAGGCCCATGCCAGTGTCCTTAGCACCGCCCATGAAGAAGAAGGACAGGATTACGCCTACGCAGATGAAAATCATCGGCAGGAAGGTGGAATACATACCTACAGCCAAGCCAGAAATGATGGTGGTTGCAGGACCAGTTTCAGATTGTTGAGCAATCTTCTTTACAGAAGCATAGTCAGCAGAGGTGTAGATTTCGGTGATTTTACCAATCAGCATACCAACTACCAGACCGGAAGCGATAGCTACGAAAGCATTGGTGTTACCGAAGATAGAGGTGGACAGGTAGTAAGCAGCGCCCAGTACCAGTACGCCACCAACATAGGTGCCATGGTTCAGAGCAGCTTGCGGGTTGTTGGACTTGCTGCTGCGAGCATAGAATACGCCGCACAGAGAAGCCAGAATACCAGCAAATGCCAGGCTGAATACGAACATTACGCCTTCACCACCGGGATATGCAACAGCGCCCAGGGTAATAGCGGAAATGATTGCACCAACATAGGATTCGAACAGGTCAGCGCCCATACCAGCAACGTCGCCTACGTTATCGCCTACGTTATCAGCGATGGTAGCCGGGTTACGCGGATCGTCTTCAGGCAGACCTTCTTCTACTTTACCTACCAGGTCAGCGCCAACGTCAGCAGCCTTGGTGTAGATACCGCCGCCAACACGGGCAAACAGTGCCATGAAGGAAGCGCCCATGCCGTTCATGACCATGAATTCCAGCGTGTTATCCAGCATGGCGGAGTCGGAACCACCCTGGTTCACAATGGGCAGAACCTT
>USBV01000095.1 GCA_900553055.1 uncultured Phascolarctobacterium sp. | reverse complement strand
GGTTGCTCTGATTGGCGGAGGCACGACTATGATTGGCGACCCGTCCGGCCGCACCGACATGCGCAAAATGCTGACCAAAGAGGACATTGACCATAACGCCGAGTGCTTTAAGCGCCAGATGGAGCGCTTTATTGAGTTTGGCGAAGGCAAGGCTATGATGCTGAACAACGCTGACTGGCTGCTGAATCTGAATTATGTTAACCTGCTGCGCGAGGTAGGCGTGCATTTTTCCGTTAACCGCATGCTCACCGCTGAATGCTTCAAAAAGCGTTGGGAAAAGGGCTTAACCTTCTTCGAGTTCAACTATATGATTATGCAATCCTACGATTTCTGGAAGCTGCATCAGGATTATGGCTGCGTTATGGAGCTGGGCGGCGACGACCAATGGTCCAATATGCTGGGCGGCGTAGAGCTGATTCGCCGCAAGGAGCAAAAGCCCGCTTACTGCATGACCTGCAAGCTTTTGACCAACAGCGAAGGCAAAAAAATGGGCAAAACCGAAAAGGGTGCCCTGTGGCTGGATCCCGAAAAGACCTCTCCCTACGATTTCTACCAATACTGGCGCAATGTTAACGACAGCGATGTTGAAAACTGCCTGGCACTGTTGACCTATCTGCCGATGGACGAGGTACATCGTCTGGCATCCCTCAAGGACGCTGCTATCAACGAAGCTAAAAAAGTGCTGGCCTACGAGGTTACCAAGCTTGTGCATGGCGAGGAAGAAGCACGCAAGGCGCAAGCTGCTACCGAAGCTCTCTTCGGCGGCGGTGCTGATTTGAGCAACGTGCCCACCATCGAAATCACTGCTGACGAAATGAGTGCCAAGGTTATCGACGTGCTCACTGCGGCTAAGGTTTTCAGCAGCAAGCGCGAAGCACGCCAAATGATTACCCAAGGCGGCCTTACCGTGAAAGAAGAAATCCTGAAGGATCCGGAAGCTTCTTTAAGCGCTGACATGTTCGACGCCGATAAGAGCCTTTTGATTCGCAAGGGCAAAAAGAAATATTTCCGCCTGCTGGTAAAATAATAGACATAAATTAGTAATTTATATGAGGGGCGGCTTTACCAAGGTCCGCCCCATTTATTTTAAGAAGTAGTCTTTGAGGGGAGCTGCTTCACTTCTGAAATGGGAGTATGTGATGAATAAAAATTTAAGTTTAGCTAAGATCCTGCCCATAGGCTTAATGCTGTTTTCCTTTTTCTTTGGCGCAGGCAATTTAATCTTCCCCCCTGCTTTGGGCCAAATGGCCGGCGAAAACCTGCCAGCCGCGGTTTTCGGCTTTTGCATCAGCGGCGTAGGCCTGCCCCTTTTGGGCATTTTGGCCATGGCCATTTTAAACGGCGACGACCCCAATGAATTGGCCAGTCCCATGAGTCCTGCCTTTGGCAAGGCCATCACTATTTTATGCGCATTGACCATTGGTCCCTTTTTTGCTATCCCCCGTACCTGCGCAGTATCCTTTGATACCGGCATTTTACTGCTGCTGCCCCCAGGCTACGAAACAACGGGCTTAGCGCTGTATTCTGTCTTCTTCTTCGGCTTGACCTATTTCCTGTCGGTTAATCCGTCCAAAATTGTTGATACCATCGGCAAAATCATGTCCCCCCTGCTTTTGATTTGCTTGGGGATTTTGATTTTCTGCGTTATCACTAACCCCATGGGCGATTTGCAGCCTGCTAACAGCGTATATAAAAACGCTCCCTTCTTTAAGGGCTTCCAGGAGGGCTACAACACTATGGATTTGCTCTGCACCATGCTGTATGGCGCTGCCACCTTAAAGGCTATTGAGTCCCAGGGCATCAGGGAGCAAAGCCAGCTTACTAAGATGTGCATTTATGCCGGCATCATCGCCGCCATTTGCCTGGCTTTGATTTACGGCGCCTTGGCCTACGCCGGTGCCTCCAGCACCGCTGCCTTCAGCATCGTTTCCAACGGCGGCCAGCTGCTGAATATGATCAGCGTGCATTACATGGGCTTCCCGGGACAGGTGGTTTTGGCTTTGATTATCTTCTTTGCCTGCATCACTACCTCCATTGGTCTCACTACCTCCATCAGCAGCTATTTCCATGAGCTCAGCGGCAAGCGCGTACTTTACCAACGCTTATGCGTGTATATCTGCCTGTTCAGCCTGGTGGTTTCCAATTTTGGTCTGAATAACATCATCAAGTTCTCCATTCCCGTTATCTGCATGCTTTACCCCATCGTTATTGCCATCGTGATTTTGAATGTGGGCCAAAGCATTTTTAAGCGGGATAAGGCCATTTTCCGCGTCTGCCTGACGCTGACCACCATCTTCGCGATTTTTGATGGTCTGCGGGCCGGTGGCTTCGATTTGCGTGCCTTGGACAGCTTCTTGACCCAGTACCTGCCCTTCTTTGATGTGGGCTTTGGCTGGCTGCTGCCCTGCTTTGGTGGCATTTTGTTAGGCTTTATTTACCGCATGGTATGCCCCAATAAATAATTTTAGAAAGCACAAAAGCCGTTAGGCGAGTTTTATAGCTCGCTTAACGGCTCTTTTTTTGCTCATATTATTGAAATTCCACTTTCAGATGCTGACGCTCTGGCATACGTTTGAATTTGTACTTAGGATACCCCACCATCAGCGTACCCACAATCTTTTGCTTAGCAGGCACGCCTACAAGGTCCAGCAGCGGCTTGTAGCCAGCAATGCCACAGCTTTGGATAAAGCCGGCAATGGTGGTACCAAGGCCAATGGTCGGGGCGAACAGCTCTGCATAGGCCCAGCTTTGCTCCGCATTGGACACGCCAGTAATGTTTAAGCGGCGCGCCAGTGCAAAAATCAGGCAGGGCGCATGGCGGGCAATAATGTCCTGTCCACGCTCACGATAGGCACGCAGCACGGTCATAAAATAGCGTTTATTTTCCGTACCGGCAGCCACCTCGTCCTCCATCCAATTGGCCACAGCATCGGCAATAGCCTTAATTTTCTCGGAGTCGCGGATGACAACGTAATACATGCCTTGAGAATTGCCCGCGGTAGGCGCATAGCGAGCTACATCCAAAAGGCGGGTGATTTCTTCTTCAGTAGGCGGCTGGGGCTTAAAGGTGCGCACGCTGCGACGCATACGCAAGAATTCATAGGCCACCTCAGGAGACAGCATAGGCATGGTCACAGGACGTTGCTCAGCCAAGGGTGCGTATTTATTATCCAACGCGCCCACGGGGCAAATAGCTACGCATTGGCCACAGCTCATGCAGCCGCGGTCAAAATGGCACTCGGGGCCATTTTCGCCCAAGGTTAAAATGCAGGAGGGACAGCACTCTACGCAAATACCACAGCGCAAGCATTTATTAGTATCAACAGTTAATAAATCCATGAGCCCACCTCAACCTTCAAACTGAATATATTCTAAGCCACTAAAATCGGCCTGATATTGGCCATTTTTAAGGGGCTTGCCCATCAGCTCCTTATCATCAGCAGCTACGCCCTCCATGTTGATGAGGCCAATGGAAGCCACAGCGCACAGGCCGTTCAGCTGATTTGCAGCCTGCAGGGCGGCCGCCTTGTCAGCCTCAGTTACCTTGCCCTTATTGGGATACATATCAGCAGCAGCAACGATTACAGTTAGCATTTCGCCGCTCAATGCGAAGACATGAGGAACAGCACATTTTTCCGGCTGTACGTAGTCAACCACAAAGCCATGGCCTTCCAACCAGGGAATCAGGGCCTGCAAGCCCAGCATATGTATTTCTTGGTCGTTTAATAATTCTTCCACAGTTTTTCTCCTTACGCCTTATTCTTCGCCTAGCACCAAAACCTCGGGCTCCAGGCGCACTCCGTGCGCTGCAAAAACCTTGCTTTGCACATCGCTAATGAGCTGCAATACATCCTGTGCTGTTGCTCCGCCCACATTCACCACAAAGCCAGCGTGCTTTGTGGAAACCTGAGCGCCGCCCACAGTATAGCCCTTCAGGCCCGTTTGGTCGATGAGCGTACCGGCAAAATAGCCGGGTGGGCGCTTGAACATGCTGCCGGCGCTGGGCAGCTCCAAGGGCTGCTTTGAGATGCGGCGCTGACTAAAATCAGCCATCTTGGCTGCAATAGCGTCTGCCTCATCGGGCTGTAAAACACAGGTTACACTGGTAACAATCAGGCCACTATTTTGCAGAGCTGTATGACGATAGGCGAAAGCCAGCTCACTAGCCTTGAGCTCGCTAATTTTGCCCTCTCTATCCATAACGCGCACGCTTGTAACCACCTTAGCCATTTCGCCATCATAGGCACCGGCGTTCATATACACGGCACCGCCAATGGTGCCGGGAATGCCCACAGCGAACTCCAAGCCGCTCAAGGAAAGACTAGCCGCCTTTTTGGAAGCCATAGCTAGGGAAATACCGCTGCCAAAGGTGAGCTCATTGCCTAGAGCCTTCATATCACTAAAGCTATTGCTCAGCTTAATGACAAGGCCGCGAATGCCCTTATCGCGCACCAAAAGATTGGAGCCATTGCCAATTAGCGTTACGGGCACAGCGTGCTCCGCAGCACGCTTTAAAAGCGCTGCCAGCTCCGCCTCATCGGCGGGCTGAGCCAGCACATCGGCCGGGCCGCCAATGCGAAAGGAGGTGTGCTTTGCCATGGGCTCCTCTAGCAGCAGGGGCTTAGCGGTGCAGCCTGCAAAAATAGCCAGCAAGTCCATTATTTTTCACCCATTGCTTCTTTAACAACGTCTTGAATGGAATTAGTTACGTCAGCCAGCATCATTTGAAAACGCATGAAGGAGTTCAAATATTGCATAGCGTCTTGGTTCAAGGAAAGAATGCCATAGAGCTTTTGAATCTTTTCAGTGGTTTCCTTGGCAGGCTCCTTACCTTGGTATTTTTCCATTTCTGCCTGTTGGTTTAAAGACAGGAACTCATTAACCATTTTTTTAGCGTTCTCGTCCTTATTTAAGAGAGCAGTTGCTTCCTTCAATTTTTTAAATTCATGGCTTTCGCGCATAGCCTTTGCTAATTCATTTGCGTTATCGTATACGTTCATTGTTGTCACCTCATAAATTAAATAATATATATTACACAGAGCGTCGAGAAAGGGTCAGATACGAGAAATAGCGACGACGGCGTATGAATAATACTCCTAGGAGCATTTGCGCAGTAGATGATGCCTTATAGCCGCTCACTTATAAGCAATTTAGTACTCCTAGGAGCCATGACGAAGAAGATAATACCTTCTAGGCGTTTCCTTATAGCCGCTCACTTATAAGCAATAGCTTCGATCTCTACACGCGCCCCCTTCGGCAGCGCTGCCACCTGTACAAAGGAGCGAGCCGGCGGATTGCTCTTGAAATACTTAGCATACACGCCATTGATGGCTTCAAAATCTTTAATATCAGTAGCAAAAATCGTGGTCTTTACCACATGCATAAAGCCGTAGCCAGCTTCCTCTAAAACTGCCTCCATGTTATGCATAATTTGCTCGGTTTCAGCTTCGATGCTGCTTTGCACAAACTCGCCGGTAGCACGATTAATAGCGATTTGGCCGGACATATACAGAGTGCTGCCAACCAAAATTGCTTGGGAATAAGGACCTAAAGCCTTGGGAGCCTTGTCACTTGCGATAACCTTCATAATAATTCACTCCTCTAAAAAACCTCAGAATAAAATTATTGAAAACTTATTTATGCGCTCTAGCGAAGTATTCCTTCGCCCAAGCGAGCGCCGACGGCGTGGTGGCCATGCCACCACCTGCGGGCTCCTTCAAAGCGCAGGGCAGGCTATCGCCCACGCTCTTCATCGCGTCTATAGCTTCATCGGCGTTAATGAAGCTGCCAATGCCGCTCAGCGCCAGTTGGGCGGCCAAAAGCGCCTGCAAGGCACAAGCGCCGTTGCGCTTAATGCAGGGCACCTCAACGAGGCCTGCCACCGGGTCACACACAAGGCCCAGCACATTTTTAAACACAATGGCAACGGCGGTGCCCACC
>USBV01000094.1 GCA_900553055.1 uncultured Phascolarctobacterium sp. | reverse complement strand
GCAGGCCAAAGCCCATGGTGCCCAAGCCACCACTAGTGATGAGCTGGCGCGCAAATTCAATTTTTAAGTGCTGTGCTGCCCACATCTGGTGCTGGCCTACATCCGTAGTAATGATGTAATCCTTACCCTTAATAACGGGGTTCAGCGCTTTAAAGAAGCGCGGTGCCTCTTCATCACCAAAATCATCATCCATGCTCGGCCAAGTAGCAATTTTATCCCACCAAGCGGACAAATTGTGAGGCACACTGCCCTTCTCCAGCAGGTTCAGCGTCATATTCATATTGCCCGTAATACCGATGCTGGAGTCAATATTTTTATCCAGCTCCGCCGGGTCGATATCAAGATGAATGATGGTTTTATTCGCACTATAGCTGGAGCGCTCACCGGTAACGCGGTCATTAAAGCGGCTGCCCACAGCCAAAATTAAATCTGCTTCCTTAACAGCGTTGTTAGCGCGCTCGTGACCGTGCAAGCCCGTCATGCCGAGGAACAGGCTGCGGTAGGCGCTAATCGCACCTAAGCCCATCAGCGTGCTTACTACGGGGATATGCAGCTTTTCGCACAAGTGCATGGCGTCGTATTCGGCATCGGCGTTGATAACACCGCCACCCACGAGCATTACCGCTTTATTAATCGCAGCCACTGCCGCTGCCACTCTATCCTTATCGGGCAGCACCGGCGGCAAATCACGCAGGCGGTCAGGAGTGTATTCTAAAACAGCAGTCTGCACATCGCGGGGCACGTCCACAAGAACGGGGCCGGGACGCCCCTCCTTAGCTAATTGGAAGGCCAAGCGTAGCGTTTGCGCCAAATTTTCGGGCTTCTTCACTAAAAAATTATGCTTGGTAATGGGCATCGTAATACCCGTAATATCCACCTCTTGGAAGGCGTCGTGGCCAATCAGCGCGCGCTGCACCTGGCCCGTAATTGCCACCACGGGAGTGGAATCAAGGAAGGCAGTCGCTAGGCCCGTTACTAAATTAGTAGCACCAGGGCCAGAGGTGGCGATACACACGCCCACCTTGCCGCTAGCACGGGCAAAGCCATCCGCTGCATGGGCAGCGCCCTGCTCATGGGCTGTTAAAATATGTTGAATTTTGCTATCGCGCAGCGCATCGTAAAAGGGAAGAATTGCGCCCCCGGGATAGCCAAAAACTGCTGTTACTCCTTCGGCCAAAACCTTGACCATAATTTCTGCACCGGTCATCTGCATAGTTTCACATCCTTTTCCTTTCTCTTCATTCAGCTCTTAAATCGTTCTTGCTTTATCTGTATTGGGCCACTCAAAGCGCGATTCATCCACTGCTAACGCAGTATCACCACGCTCCAAGGCTACCAGACCGGTCTGCACCATTTCCGTTACGCCATAAGGTCGCATTACATCTACAAAAGCTTTGAGCTTGCCCTCGTCGCCTGTAGCTACAAAAATCAAGGATTCGCCGGTTACATCCACCGCATGCGCGCGGAAGACCTCGGCCAGCTGCAAAAGCTCCATGCGCTTAGCACCGGCACGCACCTTTACCAAAACCATGCTACGAGTAGCGCTAGAGCGCGGCGGCAGCACCTTTACCTTTTCTACCTCTACTAATTTTGCCAATTGCTTACACACCTGCACCACGGTCGGCTCATCGGCCTCCATGGTTACGGTCATACGGGAAAATTCGGGATTTTGGGTAGTACCAACGGCCAAGCTGTCAATATTATAACCCCTGCGGGAAAACATACCGGCTACACGCATCAAAACACCGGGCTGGTTACGTACAACAATGGATAAAATTTGCTCCATACCTGCTCCTCCTCTATAAAAATGCCCCCATCCGCAGCGCGGAAAGGGGCGAACTCTTTGCAATAAATTATGCCAAGTTGTGCTTTTTTTGTCAAGAATTTTGTAACATTTCTTAATAATTCCGCTAGTACTTCTCCGTTCTGTAAACAATATAACAAAAAGTGCTATTTTAATCAGGCTTATACCCAACTAAAATAGCACTATTATTTCATATACATCTCAAAAATATGTCACATCAAAAGCAAGTCAGCACTTATTGCTTTTTCAACAAAATCAAGGCCTGTGTTAAATCCTCTAAAGAAAAGACATTATTATTTTCCTTGGGCTCTTCCTTGCCATCGATATCCACAAAGAAGCTACTCATGGAGCAGCCCAAAATCTCGTGCAGCTTATAAAGGTTATCCACAGTAACATTATTGCGACCACTTTCAATGTTACTCATGTGGGTTTGGCTAATGCCCATACGCTTAGCCAGCTCCGTTTGTTGCATATGCTTTGCAAATCTAAGCATTTTGATTCTGGTGCCAATAATCTTTGCAATATCCTTCATACTATAGCACACCTTTCCTAACCGTGAGAATTTCTTTACTTTAGCAAGTAATACCATATTCAAACTTGCATAATAGCAACTATCGCTTACCAATGTAAAGGTTTCTTTAATTATATCACGCTTTAGAAATTTGTACAATAGCTTTATTCAGCATATTTATCGGCAAGTGCTTCAAAAG
Organism: uncultured Phascolarctobacterium sp.; assembly: GCA_900553055.1. Taxonomy (GTDB): domain Bacteria; phylum Bacillota; class Negativicutes; order Acidaminococcales; family Acidaminococcaceae; genus Phascolarctobacterium_A. The sequence goes on along the minus strand of USBV01000094.1, from coordinate 3,611 downwards.
CTTCCTTCGCCTTAGCCAAGCAGGTTAAAATCTTTTCAGAAAAGGCGCCACATTCTCCGGCCATAATCATTTTAAATCCTTGGCCCTTGCCGTAAGCATCCTTATAGCAGCGCTTGCTTACCAATGCATCATAAACATCGGCAATAGCCACGATTTGTGCGGCTATGGGAATCTCGTCCCCCACCAGGCCATCGGGATAACCGCGGCCATCAAAGCGCTCGTGGTGGTAGCGGGCAATATCATAGCTCACCTTTTCGTATTCGCCATCACCAATGCCCTTCATATGCTCAATAATCTCGCTGCCCTCCACGGTGTGCGTCTTCATGATTTCAAACTCTTCCTTGGTGAGCTTGCCCGGCTTGAGCAAAATGCTATCGCTAATCGCAATCTTGCCCTCACTTCCAAAAATAATTTATTTAAGCAATATTTCTGGATAAAACACAAGCCCCGCTTAATAGCAGGGCTTGTGGACAAGCTTAATATGCAATTATATGGATAATGCTTGCGGCTTAGTAGTTGGATTCGTGAATTTCGAAGAAGGCTTGCGGATGAGCGCAAACAGGGCAAATTTCGGGAGCCTTGGTGCCCACAACGATGTGACCGCAGTTGCGGCATTCCCAAATCTTTACTTCGCTTTTAGCGAATACTTGAGCAGTTTCTACGTTCTTCAGCAGGGTTCTGTAGCGCTCTTCATGATGGCGTTCGATTTCGCCCACAGCACGGAATTTAGCAGCCAATTCAGGGAAGCCTTCAGCCTCGGCAGTCTTAGCAAAGCCTTCGTACATATCGGTCCATTCGTAGTTTTCGCCTTCAGCAGCAGCCAGCAGGTTAGCCGGAGTGTCGCCCAAGCCGCCCAGCTCTTTGAACCACAGCTTAGCATGTTCTTTTTCGTTTTCAGCGGTCTTCAGGAAGAGAGCAGCGATTTGCTCATAGCCTTCTTTTTTAGCTACGCTGGCAAAATAAGTGTATTTGTTGCGTGCGCCGGATTCGCCATCAAAGGCAGCATGCAGGTTCTTTTCGGTTTGGGTGCCGGCATATTTATTAGCCGGAGCAGGAGCTTCTTCCTTTACGAATACGCTTGCAGGTTGCTTGCAAATCGGGCAGGTGAAGCCTTCCGGCAAAGTTTCGCCTTCATAGATGTAACCGCAGATACCACATTTCCATTTAGTCATTTTCTTTTCCTCCTTAGCATTTACATGAAGCAATTCGCTTCTGTCTTTATACATTGTGTGAAGCATTTTTTCGGCCAGCTCGCTCAAGGGTTGTCCATAGAATTCTTCATACAATTTTTTAATTTGTTCATTTTCGTGACTCTTGCGCACCTTCATGCTGCCATCACGTTTATACAGGCTAGCAATGCGTGCCTTGCGAGCATCATCGGCAATAGGCAGCATGGTTTTAGGCTGTCCGCCGCCACCAATGCAGCCGCCGGGACATGTCATTACTTCGATAAAATGATATTGCTTTTCGCCAGCCTTAACGCGCTCAATCATCTTGCGCACATTAGCAGTACCATAAACAACAGCGACATTTACAGTCAAGCCATCCACATCCAAGCTAGCCTCGCGAATGCCCTCATAGCCACGCACGGGCTGCAAATCTAAGAGCGGAGCAGGTGCTTCCTTGCCGGTAATCAGCTCATAGGCAGTACGCAGAGCAGCTTCCATAACGCCGCCGGTGTTGCCAAAAATAACGCCGGCACCGCTGCCCTCACCCATGTATTCATCATAGGCAGAATCCTCGAGGCTAGCAAAATCAATGCCTGCTTCACGAGCCATTTTAGCCAGCTCACGAGTGGTTATAACAGCGTCCATATCACGCAAGCCTTCAATTTGCAGATAGTCGGCAGCATCGCTCATTTCTTCACGACGAATTTCAAATTTTTTAGCAGTGCAGGGAGTTAAGGCTACATTGACAATTTTGGTGGGGTCAATGCCCTTCTTTTTAGCAAAGTAGGTTTTGATGGTAGGACCCTGCATACCGATGGGGCTCTTAGCACTAGAAATATTGGGCAGAATTTCAGGATAATATATTTCTGCAAATTTTACCCAAGCCGGGCAGCAGCTGGTAAACTGTGGCAGAGGACCGCGACCCTTGGTAATGCGCTCAATCAGCTCGCTGCCTTCTTCCACAATGGTCAGGTCAGCAGCAAAATTGGTGTCCAAAACATAGTCCACGCCCAGCTTACGCAGCAGGGCAATCATTTTGCCTTCTACAAAAGAGCCTGCTGGCATACCAAATTCCTCACCCAAGCCAACACGCACGGACGGGGAAGTGCTCACAATAACAATCTTTTCCGGGTCGGCAATAGCCTCACGAATATCTTGATATTCGTAGCGTTCAGTGAGGCTGTCTACGGGGCAAACCTGGGTGCATTGACCACAATGAATGCAAATACCCTTGCCACCTGTCTCCTCCAGGGTGTAGGTGCCGTGTACGCCAATGTATTCCTCGCACACAGTCTTGCACATACCACATTTAATGCATTTCTCTTCATGACGTACAATAGCCACATTGTCCTCATCAATGGGTACGCGCACGTCCAACGGCATATGTTGCATAATTTTCCCTCCTTTAAGGATTGTTTCGTTTGTTCGCCAAACGACCTTTACCTAATATTATGCTACGCATGACACAAGGTGTCAACAATATTAGCCTAATATTTATTATTAGTATATTATACTGCTCCAAATTTGTCAATAATAGTTTTTTATTAGTATTTAATTCACTATTTTTTAGTAGGAATTACCGTGTGGAGTAAAACAAATACTAAGCAAAAAACAACAAAAAAGCTCCCCGCAGGGGAGCTTAAGTAAAATGGCAGCTTTTTGCTTAAGGCAGCTCTACAAAGGTAGTACCAACGGCATAACAATCGAGTTCGTAGGGAGGATACATCAGGTAAACCTTGCCATCCTTAACTACATAATCATCGCTACGCTTAAATTCTTCCTTCTTCAAATAGGTGATGAAGGGAGCTTCAGATACTGTTTTAAAGTCAGCACAGTAAACCTTTAGACTGTGATTGGCAATACCGTCATAAAGCTCTCCTGCTGCAATAGCTTTTGTAAAATGGGTATAGGGCAGGCGCTCACCCGTTGTTTTGCTATAGACGATGCCATGGTCATAGTGCATGCCATGGGCACCACCCATATAATCCCAATTAGTGAAAATGATGTTAACATAAGCATCGGTTTCGCCAAAAATTTCATAATTAGTGCCAACCTCTACGTAGCTAGGCTCCTTGCTTTTAGCCAGCTTTTTTTGTGCCAGGGCCATGCCCTTAATATCCTTGTTGATAGCCTTGGCAGCCGCACGGTTTTCCAGCTTAAAGACGGGGTAGCTAAGATTGTACTTCTTGCCCTGCTCCACCTTTTCGGTTACAGCAGCAAAGGCACTGGCGCTAACGGCTAAGCACAAGCCCAAGGCAAGCAACGTTTTTTTGAACATGTGAATCCACCTCCTGCGTTTTTTCTTTTGCAATTTCTACTAATATGGTATAAAATATTTCAGTAACTGTAAAGTGCTAATTTGCGACAAATTGGTGAATTGTGGGTTGTATTCTACTTCTTTGCTTGCACAAAGAAGTAGCAAGAAATGCACCAGCATTGCAT
>USBV01000093.1 GCA_900553055.1 uncultured Phascolarctobacterium sp. | reverse complement strand
TCCCGGCAGCCTGATGGGCATGGTTGTGCTGGGCTGCTTTTATCGCTACTATCGCAAGCGCTGGCTGGCCGAAGCCGAGCTCAAGCCGTGCAAGGAGGAGCTAAGCTCAACCCAGCATGTGAAGGAGCTGCTGCTCTTGGCGCTGCCTGTTTCCTGCGCTAACGTGCTGGTGCCGGTGACTAATAGCATCGATGTGCTCCTCGTGCCGGGCTATCTCATCGATAGCGGCTTTACAGTGGAGCAGGCGACAACGCTTTTTGGCTATTTGGCCGGCATGGCGCAGCCGCTTTTGTTGCTCGCAACTATTCCTACGATGAGCTTGGCGACGAGCCTTGTGCCTGCGATTGCCGAGGCCTATACTTTAAAGCGCCCTGATATTATCGAGGCGAAGGCCTCCACCGCCATGAAGCTGTGCTGCCTTATCACTGTGCCCGCTGCAGTGGGCATGGCCGTGCTGGCGGAGCCGATCAGCCTGCTATTATATGGCACTGCCAAAGCCGGAACTGCGATTATGCATTCCGCTCCTTCGCTGTGGTTTTTGGGCCTGCATCAGGTGACAACGGGCATGCTGCAGGGCATGGGGCATAGCAATTTACCCATGCTGCACATGCTGTGTGGCATTATCGCTAAACTGTTTGCTGTGTGCCAGCTAACCAATGCTAGCCTAAATATTGCCGGCGCTGCCTGGGCCACCAATATCAATTTTGGCTTAACAGCTTTGCTCAATATTTTGGCTTTACGTTATTACAAAATCAGCTTTCATTGGTATAATATAATCAAGATTATTGTGGCGGCGTCTTTGATGGGCGTTGTAGCCTGCTGGAGCCATGGCTTGCTCGCAGCAAAAATAGGCATGGTGCTAGCTGCGATTGGCGCTATGCTTATTGCAGCGCTGTCCTACGCAGCTTTGCTTTGCGCTTTGCGCGTGCTAACGAAGCAGGAGCTGGCGCAGCTGCCATTAGTTAAGAAATTTGTGCAAAAGAGAAAGAAGGCGTAATATGGGCATGATTACAATTGTTGGCCTTGGCCCCGGTGCAGTTGGGCATTTATCCTTGGAAACGATGAGCATTATGCAGGGCTGTGAGCAGGTGATTTTGCGCACTGCTGTGCATCCTACTGTGGCCGAGCTAGCTAAGCAGGGCGTAAAATATACCTCCTGTGATGATTTGTACGAGGCAGGAGCTTCCTTTGAGGAGGTTTACCAAAATGTGGTTGATAGAGTGCTGGCGGCTGCGCATAAGGGCGATGTGGTTTATGCTGTTCCGGGCAGCCCGCTAGTTGCGGAAAAAACTGTCGTGCTGTTGCGCGAGCAGGCCAAAGCACAGCAGCTTCAGCTCGTGATTAAGCCTTCCATGAGCTTTTTAGATTTGGCCTATGTTGATTTAGGCATTGACCCCATTGCCGGCCTGCGCATTATTGATGCCCAGGATTTTGGTGCTGTTGCCGATGCCGGTCAATATCCTTTGATGATTACCCAGGTTTATAGCCAGCTTGTAGCCAGCGATTTGAAAATTGCTTTGATGGAAAATTTGGCCGATGATTACGAAATTTATTTTTTGCGTAATATGGGCCTGCCCGATGCGGAATGTCGCCCGGTGCAGCTGTTTGAGCTAGATAGACAGCCCAAAATTGACCATTTGACCAGTGTTTATGTGCCGCCCTTGGGTGACGAGGAAATGCCCAGCGGCATTATGGCCTTTGGCGAGGATGAGGATGCCAAAGCAGCAGAGGATATGGTGGCTACCACCTCCTTTGATGATGTGGATATCCAGCCCTTAGTTGATGTTATGCGCACACTGCGCGAGCCCGGTGGCTGCCCCTGGGACCAGGAGCAAACCCATGCCTCCATCCGCAGTAATATGATTGAAGAGGTTTATGAGTATCTCGAAGCCGTGGATGCTGATGATACCGAGGGCATGCGCGAGGAGCTGGGCGATATGCTGATGCAGATTGTTTTCCATGCCCGCATGGCCGAGGAGGCGGACCGCTTTGATTTGCAGGATGTCATTGATGAGGTAGTGGATAAGCTAATTCGTCGTCATCCCCATGTTTTTGGCGAAACCAAGGTACAGGGCTCCGATGAGGTGTTGGTAAATTGGGAAGCAATCAAGAAGACCGAAAAGACTGAGCGCAAGCATGTTTTAGATGGGGTAACCCAGGGCTTGCCCGCACTGCTCAGAGCTTATAAGCTGCAAAGCAAGGCTGCTAAAGTGGGCTTTGATTGGCCCGATGTGAGCGGCGTGTGGGACAAGGTGCAGGAGGAGCTGGGTGAACTGCAGGAGGCTTTGGCAAGTGGTGATAAGCTTGCTGCCGAAAAGGAGCTGGGCGATGTGCTTTTTGCCATTGTTAATTATGCGCGTCACCACAAGATCGAGCCCGAGGTGGCTTTAAATAGCACCAATAATCGTTTTGCGAAGCGCTTTGGCCATGTGGAGGCCTGCGTTGAAGCTAGTGGTAAAAATTGGCAGGATTTTAGCTTAAGTGAGCTGGATAAGTTTTGGGATGAGGCGAAGGCTTTAGAAAAATAGAAATACCCAAAAATCTTTAAAATCTTGGTGTGAAATTTTTGAAAAGGGCTTGCAGGAAACGCCTTTAAAGTGTAGAATACTATTGCTAGTCAAAATGAACCGCGTGCTCGGAAGCGTTATGGTGCACGAAAATTTATGTTAAGGAGGAGTAATTAATGAATAAGACTGAATTGATTGCAGCTGTTGCTGAAAAAGCAGGCTTGACCAAGAAAGATGTAGAAAAGGCAATTTCCGCTACTTTAGAGACCGTAAAGGAAGAAGTTGCTAAGGGTGGTAAGGTGCAGGTTGTAGGCTTTGGTACCTTTGAAGCACGCACTCGCAAAGCTCGCTTGGGTAAGAACCCGCAAACCAAAGAAGCAGTAGAGATTCCGGCTGCTACTGTACCGGCATTCAAGGCTGGTAAAGCATTCAAGGATATTGTAAACGCAAAATAATTATGCTTAAAAGTGCCCGGCTAGCTTAGTCGGGCATTCTGTTTTTGCACTATCTTTGTAGGAGGGACAACATGAGCAGACGCAGAAGACGCAAATCCCTTGGCTTTAAGCTGTTCATGCTTGTGGTACTGGGAGTGTGCCTGTTTGTTTTGGGCAGGCAGGAGTACAGAATCTATCAGATAAAGCAGGAGCAGGCGGCCACGCAGCAGCGGATAGATGCTTTGAAAAAGAAAAAGGCGGAGCTTGAAGATGAGCGCAAGCGCTTGGATGACCCTCGCTATATTGAAAAATTAGCACGTGAGGATTACAATATGGTCGGTAAAAATGAGGTGCCGCTTTTCATTGTTGATGAACAAAAGCAAGCAGAACAAAAGTAAGATACTTTGTTCTGCTTTTTTTGTTGACACTTATGAAAATTTAAGAGTATAATACAATAGTATCAAAGATTTTTTAAGGGGGATTTTTGTCTCGATGTCACTTGAAGTAGGTGCAATTGTAGAGGGTGAAGTCACTGGCATCACCAATTTTGGCGCTTTTGTCCAATTACCGGAGGGCAAGGTTGGCCTGATTCATATTTCCGAGGTATCCAATGTTTATGTTAAGGATGTGCATGACTTTTTAAAAGAGCATGATAAGGTTAAGGTGAAGGTATTAAGCATTGACGAGCGTGGTAAGATTGGCTTGTCCATTAAACAGCTGACACCGCCGGCTCCGGCAGCACCCCAGCCCAAACCCCAGCGTCCGCAAAACGAAAATCGTGAACGTCGCGCAGGTGCACGCACCCAAGCTGCTCGTCCGGTGTCTCCGCTTACTTTTGAGGATAAGCTTTCCAAATTCTTGAAGGACAGTGACGACAGAATGCTGGACTTAAAACGCAATACTGAATCTAAGCGTGGCGGTCGTGGCGCAAGACGCGAAAGATAAGCATGGATGAACAGGGCACTCTACCGGGTGCCCTTAATTTACGTGTGAGCTTTGCCTTTGAGAGGAGTGGCTATGGTCATTAATCCCTTGGTTTACAAAGTACATAAGATTCTACGTTCAGTACTAGAGCCCACGGAACACTATCTTCTTGCTGTTAGTGGCGGCTCAGATAGTATGGCACTGGCTGCTGCCTGTGTAGCCCTGCAAAAGGAGGGCTGGGGGCGCTATAGCGTGTGCCATGTGGAGCACGGCCTGCGCGGCGAGGAGTCGCTACGCGATATGGAGCTAGTGCAGCGCTTTTGCGCGGAGCACCAGCTGCCCTGTTACGTTGAGCAGGTGGATGTGCGGGGCCTGGCAGCGAGTGAGCATTTATCCATCGAGGCGGCGGCGAGAAGGCTGCGCCATAAGGCGCTGAAGGAAACGATGCAGCTGGTTAAGGCTAACGCGATAGTCTTTGCCCATAATTTGGATGACCAAGCTGAGACAGTGCTGCTGCGCTTATTACGCGGAACCAGCCTGACCGGGCTGTGTGGCATTCGCGGTGAAGGCCACATGGGACTGCGTCCCTTTTTGGAATTGCGTCATCGCCAGCTGGCCCAATACTGTGAGCTAATGGGAGTAGCCTATTGCCATGATAGCACCAATGATGACTTGGCCTATACTCGTAACAGGGTGCGCCACGAGCTGATGCCCTATTTGGAGCAGCATTTTAATAGCAATGTTAAGGAAACCTTGGCCCGCATGGCGGAGCAGCTAGGACCAGAGGAGGAGCTTTTGGCAAGGCAGGCTCTTGAGGCCTATGCAGCTGCCAAGCTTGAGGGCGAAGAGCTAGGGCGTTTGGCCTTTGCCGGGGCGAAGCTTTTGAAGCTGCCAACTGCTTTACGCAGGCGGGTGCTGCGTCAGGCTTACTATAGCCTAGCCTTTACAGAGCTTGATTATGAACGTACCATGGCCGTAGAAAAACTGCTTATTAATGGCACCGGGGGTAAGCTGGTGCAGTTACCTGGTGACGTTAGAGTAATATATAAAAATAAACAGCTAATTTTTGAAAAACAATAAAGGAGCTTTTATCATGCATGAGGATATTAAACAAATTTTATTGACTAAGGAGCAAATTGCTGCTCGCGTTGAAGAAATGGGCAAACAAATCACTGCTGATTATCAGGGCAAGGATTTGGTTGTTGTAGTACTGCTGAAGGGCGCAGCTTGGTTCGCTACCGATTTAACTCGCGCCATTGATCTTCCTTTGCGTGTGGACTTTATGGTTGCTTCCTCCTATGGCAATGGCACCAGCACCACCGGCAATGTTAAGGTAAAGCTGGACTTGGGCGAAAACATCGCTGGCAAGCACGTGCTTTTGATTGATGATATTATCGATAGCGGCGTAACCTTTGCGGCAATTAGTGATATGCTGCGTCTGAACAAGCCTGCTTCCTTGAAAACTTGTGCTTTGTGCGACAAGGCAGAGCGCCGCATTAATGGTTTGGAGGCTGACTATGTGGGCTTCAAGATTCCTGATGAATTTGTTGTTGGCTTTGGCCTTGATTATGCTGGGGATTACCGCAATTTGCCTTATATTGGCGTATTAAAGCCTTCTGTATACGCTAGAAAATAAAAAGTTTGTGAAAATGGTTGCTAGATATCACTTCCTATAATATAATAAAATATTATCGGTTTAGTGGAAGGAGGATACGTGCTTGAATAAATTTTTTAAGAACGTACTTTTTTATCTGCTGATAATCATGGTAATTATCTGGATGTTTGATTTCTATACTGAAAAGGGTGCCAAGCCGTCTGAAATAAGCTATACCAGCTTTATGCAGCATGTGCAGGCTGATGAAATTAAGCAGGTTAAGATTGTTGATAATGTTATCAGCGGTAAGTTAAAGAATGGTAAAGAGTTTTCTACTGTTGCTCCTAACGATAGCAAGCTGGTGGAGAAATTAGAGCAAAAGAATGTTGATATCAAGGCCGAGCTGCCGCCGCAGCCGCCCTGGTGGATGAGCATTTTAAGCAGTCTCTTGCCGATGCTTATTATTGTGGGCCTGTGGTTCATGCTGATGAATCAGGGCGGAGCTGGCGGTGGTAAGGTGATGAACTTTGGCAAAAGCCGTGCTCGTCGCTATGACGAAGACAAGATGAAGATTACCTTTAAGGATGTTGCCGGTGCCGAAGAGGCTAAGCAGGAGCTGGAAGAGGTAGTAGAATTCTTGAAGAGTCCGCAAAAATACAATGATTTGGGTGCCAAGATTCCCAAGGGCGTGCTGCTGTACGGCCCTCCTGGTACTGGCAAAACCCTGCTGGCTAAGGCTGTGGCCGGTGAAGCAGGCGTGCCCTTCTTTAGTATTTCTGGCTCTGACTTTGTGGAAATGTTTGTGGGCGTGGGTGCTTCCCGCGTGCGCGACCTGTTTGACCAAGCGAAAAAGAGCGCTCCCTGCATTGTATTCATCGATGAAATCGATGCCGTTGGTCGTCAGCGTGGCGCTGGTCTTGGCGGTGGCCATGACGAGCGCGAGCAAACTTTGAACCAATTGTTGGTAGAGATGGATGGCTTTAGTGCTAACGAAGGCATCATCATGATTGCTGCTACCAACCGTCCCGATATTCTG
>USBV01000092.1 GCA_900553055.1 uncultured Phascolarctobacterium sp. | reverse complement strand
CAGCAGCTTGGTAACAGGCTGGCTAGGTAAACCCCATCCGGAGCAAGACCAAATAGGGGAGGGATGAAGCGGCCCGCTGAGCCTCCCGGGTTGTGTCGCTTGAGCTTGCAGGTAACTGTAAGTCTAGATAAATGGTTGTCACCGCTTTGCGGAACAGAACTCGGCTTATTGAGTACTCACACGATAGCACGGCTGCCTTAGGGCAGCCTTTTTTTAAGAATGTTGGTGAAGCTGTGAAAAAAGTATCCATAGTCGTTCCTGTTTTTAACGAGGAAGAAAATTTAGCTGAATTTTATAAACGCACTACCGCTGTTATGCAGGCAGAAGGCTATGATTATAGCATTGTTTTTGTAGATGATGGCTCCAAGGATAGGAGTAGGGTTATTTTAAACGAGCTTGCGAAGCAGGACGCCCATGTGGAGGCTTATCTTTTGAGCCGTAACTATGGTCACCAAATGGCCATTACCTGTGGTATGGATAATGCAGAGGGAGATGCCATCATCACTATGGATGGTGATTTGCAGCATCCGCCTGAGCTGATACCGCAAATGCTGCGCCTGTGGGAAGCGGGAAATGAAATTGTGCAAACTAAGCGTATGGCTACTGAGGATGCAGGCTTTTTCAAAAATATTACCTCTAGCGTCTATTATAAGCTGATCAATGCCATGTCCAAGGTGGAAATAACTCCGGGCGGTAGCGATTTTCGTTTGATGGATAGGATTGCAGTGGATGCTTTTAAGCAATACCGCGAACGCGCTCGCTTTATTCGTGGCTTGATTACGACGTTAGGCTTCAATGTGGCTGTGATGGAATTTGTAGCACCGCCGCGTTTTGCAGGCCAATCAAAGTTTAATTTACACAAAATGTTGCATTTTGCTCTAGATGGTATCACCGCTTTTTCTAATTTGCCGTTGCGCTGGGCCTTTTATATTGGCTTGGTCTTTGGTATGTGCAGTCTTTTGCTACTGGGACACGTTTTTTATGTAAAATTTATTATTGATGATGCGGTTCCCGGCTGGGCAACTACGACTGTCAGCGTGCTCTTTTTGGGCGGTATTCAGCTGGTTGGCATTGGCATTTTAGGCGAATATATAGGTCGTATCTTTGAAGAAATAAAGCATCGACCACTATATTTGGTAGCACGCCATATAAAATGTAAAGAAAGCAACAAAATTTAGGATTAGCTAGAGCGGGAAATAATTATCTTAATTAGATTTTACAGAAGCTAATTTTTGTGCTATAATAGAAGCGTACTTGAAATTGAAAGGATGTGGATGCGGTTGTTTAAAAAGAAAGTAATAACACTTTGCTTAACTGTGCTCTTCACAATGGTGGGCTCGGTTAGTGCGTTTGCTTCCTTTCAACGTGGTGACGATGGCGAAGAAGTTTTAGCAATACAAAAAAGATTAGTTGAACTTAATTATACTGTAGGTACTCTTGATGGTGAGTTTGGTCCGGCTACAGAAAAGGCCATTAAAGCTTTTCAGGCTGCGCAAGGCTTGGAGGTTGATGGTGTTGTTGGTTCCGCTACCTATAGAGCGCTGATGAACAAGGAGCTGCCTCCTAACCGTGCCCAAAATACTGTAAGAAATATTTTGCGTGCGGCTTATAGTGTCATCGGTACTCCATATGTATTTGGCGGCACCAGTCCCTATGGCTTTGACTGCTCTGGCTTTACCCAATATGCTTTTAAGCGTGCAGGCGTTTATCTGCCTCGTACTGCCGATAGTCAGTTCTATTATGGTAAAAAGATTTCCATGAGTCAGCTGCGTCCTGGCGATTTAATCTTTTTTACCACCTATGAGCCCGGTGCTTCTCACTGTGGTATTTATATTGGTAACGGCAACTTTATTCATGCCGGCACCAGCACTGGTGTAGCGGTTGCTTCTGCCTTTACTGGCTACTGGGGCGCACGTTATTATGGTGCTTGCCGAGTTTTGAAGTAATATTAAAGATAATAAGAGCAGATAAGCTTTGGCTTATCTGCTTTTTTATATTATACAGAGATAGTTTAAGTACAAAATTTCTTGAAAAATATTCTAAAAAACTGTTGACAAATGGATGTAGCTCTAGTATAATACTACTTGTTCCGAACGAATCGGAACCTTGAAACGCCGAAGTGGCGGAATTGGCAGACGCACTTGACTCAAAATCAAGCGGGTTCACGCTCGTGCCGGTTCGAGTCCGGCCTTCGGCACCAAGATATTCCGCGGTTCTTCGAAAGAGGAGCCGTTTTTTATATATTATATACTTTACTGAGCAGTAGATGCTTTCGTAAGCGTGGTTTAAGCTGTTGCGCTTGACTATGATTTGAGCGTATGCTATAATATACTGCGTGCCCGGGGTGTAGCTCAGTTTGGTAGAGCACCTGATTTGGGATCAGGATGTCGCAGGTTCAAGTCCTGTCACTCCGACCAGACTTATGCGGGTGTAGTTTAGTGGTAAAACCTCAGCCTTCCAAGCTGATGTTGTGGGTTCGATTCCCATCGCCCGCTCCAATTTAATATGGTCCAGTAGCTCAGTCGGATAGAGCAACGGCCTTCTAAGCCGTGGGTCGGGGGTTCGAATCCCTCCTGGATCACCAAGAAGAAAAACCGTCAGCTTAGTGCTGACGGTTTATTTTTTGTATTCATTTGCAATTATTTCCCAAGCAGTGCCTTGAGCTCTTGGAGCTTGACTGCAAACTTTTGCAGGGTAATGGTTACTGGTGCAGGAGTGGTTAAGTCAACACCTGCATTTTTCAAGATATTGAGAGAGTAATCGCTGCCACCAGCCTTGAGGAAGCCCAAGTATTTATCGACTGCGCCAGGCTGACCACTTAAGATAGCGCTGGCGAAGGCAGTAGCTGCACTGTAGCCAGTAGCGTATTTATAAACATAGAAGGGAGTGTAGAAATGGGGAATGCGGGACCATTCACTTGCAAGCTCCTTATCTACCGTCAGTGCAGGACCATAGTAGTCTTGATTACTTTGGAGCCAATATTTTTCCAGCTTTTCTGCTTGCAGGCTGCGACCGGCTGTGACTTCGCTATGAATAAATTTTTCGAATTCAGCAAATTGCACTTGGCGATAAACTGTGGTGCGCACTTGTTCTAAGAATTGGTTTAACAGATATACCTTTTGTTCATCAGTGGCTTGAGCTAAGGTGTACTCCAACAGTAAATTCTCATTAGTAGTGGAGGCAACCTCAGCACAGAAAATAGTATATTCGCTGTTCACATAGGTTTGGTTTTGCGAGCTGTAGTAGCTGTGCAGGGCGTGGCCCATTTCGTGGGCAATAGTGGAGATGCTGCTGTAGCGTTTTTGGTAGTTCAACAAAACGAAGGGATGAACTCCATACACGCCCCAGGAATAAGCACCGGAGCGCTTGCCCTTGTTTTCATATACATCAATCCAACCGCTGGTCAAGCCTTTATGCAAGGTAGCCACATAATCTTCACCCAAAGGAGCCAGGGCAGCCTCTACATGAGCGCAGGCTGCGGGAAAATCGCAGGCAAAGCTATCGGCAGCCTTGGCTAAGGGAACATATATATCATAGGGATGCAGCTTGTCGTAGCCAAGCACATCCTTTTTTAGCTGCATATAATCATGCAAGGGCGCAAAATTATCATGCACAGCTTGGATTAAGCCATCGTAAAGGCTGGTAGGAATATTATCCTGAGCCAAAGCAGAGGTCAAGGTGTCCTCATAATTGTGGGTTTTAGCGAAGAATAAGGCCGTACGGGCACTGCCTGTTAAGGTTGTAGCTAAGGTGTTACGAAACTTGTGATAGGTCCCCATAAGGCCCTGAAAGGAATTTTTACGCAGGGTTCTATCGCTGGAGGACATATTTAAAATATAATTACCTTCACTGACTAGCGCTGGCTTGCCTTCACCATCGGTGATGGGAGGAAACTCCATATCAGCGCTAACTAAAGCACGGAAGGCATTGGCGGCGGAGCAGGTTGCCAGATGACTTTGGGCAAAAATTGCTTCTTTATCGGCACTCAAAACATGGTCCGCTAAGCGCAGCAGGTTTTCGATATAGAATTTATACTCAGCCAAAATGGGCTCGCTGGCAAGCAAGGCTTCTACCTTTTTCTTGCCCAAAGCTAGCATTTCGGCTTCAATAAAGCTATTAGCATTAGAAAAATCAGCAGCCAAGCCTTCTGCTTCGCCGGAAAGAGCCTGCATATGCTGGTCGGTGTTATCAGCATCCTGCTGCAAACGGGCATAGGCATAAATCTTATCCATTAGCTGAGACATTTCAGCCTGCAAATTTAGAGCAGCATAAATAGCTTGACCAGTTGTTAAGGTGCCCTGCATAGCCTTGAGCTGGGGGAGCAGCTCCTTAAATTCAGCACAAGCCTTGTGCCAAGCAGCTTCATCAACATATATGTCCTGGACATGCCATTTACAAGCTTCAGGAATATCAGCACGGCTCACATTGCTGCCGTGGACGGGGATTTGTATTTTTTTATCAGTCATTCAGTTCAACTCCTTGCAAAAAACAGTGGTATACTTTATTATTATAGCATAATTAAGTGAGCTTTTTGGAGCTTCAATATGTATACTTTGTAAAAAGAGGCAGGATTATGCGAGTACTTTTAACAACAATCAATAGTAAATATATTCATACGGGTTTGGGGTTACGTTATGTGGGCGAATACGCCAAGCAACAGGGGCATCAGGTGCAGCTATTAGAGGAAACTATTAATTCCAATATATTGGATGTGCTTGAGAAAATTATGGTGGGCAAGGTAGATGTTTATGGTTTTTCGGTGCATATTTGGAATAAACCCTTTGTGATGCAGTTAATTGCAATGCTGCGTAAGCTGCGTCCTGAGGCAGTCATCGTTGTAGGTGGCCCGGAGGTTGCCTTTGCAGCTGAGCGCATTTTTACTGAGCAGCCTGGAATTGATTACATTGTACAGGGTGAGGGAGAGCTTTGCTTTAGCCGGCTTTTGCAAAGCTTGGAGCAAAAGGATGCAATCCCTGCACATATTGCTTATAAGGTTGGCGATGAGGTGCGCTTAAACGGAGATACAACTGTAATCGATGATCTAAGCATTTTGCCCTTTCCTTATCCTGATTTGCAGCAGGTAATAGCCGAGCATAAAATTGTATATTACGAAGCAACGCGGGGCTGTCCCTTTAATTGTGCCTATTGCTTAAGCGGTATTTCCCGCAGCGTGCGCAAGCGCCCCTTAGACCTAGTTTTGGCAGATTTAGATCGCTTTATTGCCGCGGGTGCACCCTTGGTAAAATTTGTGGATAGAACCTATAATCTGGATGAGAAATATTTTCTGCCAATGATGCAGCACTTGGCTAGTGCTAAGACCGAAGCGACCTTCCATTTTGAAATAAAAGCAGATATTTTAACGGAGAAGGTGCTCGACTTTTTGGCAACCGTGCCCAAGGGACGTTTCCAATTGGAAATTGGCATTCAAAGCACGCATAAGCCAACGCTAGAGGCTATTAATCGCCAGGATAATTGGGAAAAACTAGCTAGTAACGTGCGCCGTTTGCTAGCTATGGGTAATATGCATATCCATGTGGATTTGATTGCTGGGCTTCCCTATGAAGATTTGCCAACCTTTGGCAAGTCCTTTGATGATGTTTATGGACTGAATGCGCATATGCTGCAGCTAGGCTTTTTAAAGGTATTGCCAGGGAGTCAGATGGAGCTGGAGACCAAGGAACATGGCTTGCTGTTTATGGATGAGCCTCCTTATGAAATATTGGCCACGAAATATATGCCATATGAGGATATGCAATTTTTGAAAAGAGTAGAAAATGTGCTGGACCAAACAGGGAATAGTGGTGTCTTCTCCAATATTCTTTCTGCTTTAATGCGTATGGAGGGACTAAAGCCCTTTGCTTTTTATACAAAGCTAACAAATTGGTGGGTTGCGCGTGGGTATTATCCGCAGACTCATAATGCAAAGGGTGTGGCAGAAATACTAGCACATTATATTAGAGAGAATTGTGATACTCATGCGGATGAATTACTGGAGATTTTACGCTATGATGTTTTTGTTGCTCTTCCCGGTTGGCGCCCTGCTTGGCTAAACTGGCAGAATGAGTTCATTTTTGATAAGGTTTCCGCTTTTTGGCGTAATGAAGAATTGGTGCATCAGTACGTACCAGCCTATAAATTCTCAAGCTGGAGACAAATCAATAAAACCTATCCTATTGAGCTTTTTAAATATCATTGGAGTGATGGTAGGGCAGGGGAGTTTTATGTTTTAGTAGACAATTCCGCTGGCGAGAAGAAGATTGTAGAGCTAGACTGTTTATAATAAGATGCTTTTAATTTAAACATATACTTTTAGGCGTTGTGAAGTAATTTATGACGCCTTTTTCAGTGTATATTTAGTAATTTAGGGCACGTTTTGAGGGATATGGAAAAGATTTTTTGAGAATTTTCATGTACCTTAAAGCCTGTATACAAAGTGCTTTAGATTGCAACGCAGCCAAGTGTTTACGCAAAATTTGTTAAAAAAGTTACGAAAAAGGTGTTGACATAATCTGGGGTGCGTGG
>USBV01000091.1 GCA_900553055.1 uncultured Phascolarctobacterium sp. | reverse complement strand
TTCTATTGATGGCTCCAACGGGTTTGGCCGCCAAGCGTATGGCGGAAAGCACCGGTATGAACTCATCCACGATTCATAAGGCTTGTGGCTTGGTTCCGGCAAATAATCCGAGCGGATTCACAGCGCAAGGAGACTGCACCATCTGCGGTTTCATTGGCATTGATGAAATGAGTATGGTCGGTGAACACCTATTCGCTTATGCAATCGACGCTGTTTTGAGCAGCCCATCCACCAGGATTGTACTGCTTGGCGATACGGACCAGTTGGCTCCTGTAGCTCGTGGTGACGTTTTGCGTGATTTAATCAAGTGCGGCGTTATTAAAACCGTTCGCCTTGATGTCAACTATCGGCAGGGGAGTACCTCAACGATTACAGATGCTTCCATCAAGATTCGTGAGAATCGTGCCTATACCGGGGATACCCGAAATCTTGTGTTTGATAATGAATTTCGCTTCATTCCGGTTGTTAACAAGGATAAAGAAAAAGAAGCGAATGAAATCATGAATCATATTGTTGAGGAGTATTTGAATGGCGTGTCCAAATACGGTATGGAGGGTACGATTGTTCTAACTCCTACGCATTATGATAAAGGCACGCCGAGCGGATATCTGTGTAAGAACCGTGTCAACACCGCAATTCAGGCGGTCGTGAATCCTAAAACTGATGATAAGTTCTGTGTCGAAATCGGTAAGCAGCTGTTTATGGTTGGTGACCGGATTATTCAACGAAAGAACACAGAACAGGTTATTAACGGTGACTTGGGAACGATTCAGTCGATTGTCCAGCTGGAAAGCGATGTTGCCGTTGAAATCTACTTTGACTCGAAAGGAGAAACTTTAGTTTATAACAATGAAGATATGAAAGATATTGAGCTTGCGTATGCCATTACCGTGCATAGTTCTCAGGGCTGTGAATTTCCTTGCTGCATTATTCCGGTGAGTATGACATACGGAGTGATGTTGACAAAGCCTTTGTACTATACCGGTATTACGCGAGCTAAAAAGAAATTGGTAATGATTGGCGATGAGGAAGCACTGAAATATGCGCTTCAAAATTTCCGTAAACAGACCCGAAAATCCTTGCTCGGTCCACGCATCATCACGAAACTAAAAAAAGCCAAAACATAAAAAAACTGACTTAGAGCACCCTGCTACAGGATTTCTAAGTCAGTTATTTTTTTGCCATCGTATCAATTAAGGAGACCACAGCCGGTCCCAGTACAACTACGAAAAGAAGCGGGAAAATGAAAATAATCGTTGGGAACAAAATCTTTACTGGTAGCTTAGCAGCCATTTCCTTAGCTCGCTGGCGACGAATTTCGCGCATATTTTCGGCTTGGATTTCCAGCACCTGCGCCATACCAACGCCCAGCTTTTCGGTCTGAATAAGAGCTGCTGTGAACAGGCGCATCTCTTCGATGCCACAACGATTGGCCAAGCGCATTAAAGCGTTACGTCTAGTTACGCCCATGCGCAGCTCCTGTAAAAGGCGCTCAAACTCTTCAATCAAGGGGCCCTTCATCTTAGCTGCCACCTTGCCCAGAGCACCGTCAAAGCCCAAGCCGGCCTGTACGCTAACGCACAGCAGGTCCAAAACATCGGGCATCGCTCTGCGAATAGCCTCGCGACGCACGCCAACCACATGTCTAAGCCACAAAAAGGGTGCGTAAACACCTGCAGCAAACCCCAAAGCCAGCATAAAAATTATACCAAAGGTTGACGAGCCAACAGCACGAACACGCCAAATTGCCAAAAGCACAAAGAAAACTATACTAACACAAACCGCCAAAACAAAGCCGTTAAAGCCAAGGCCATAAAAGCCGCCACTATATTCAACAAGCTCTTCTGCCTCCTTGCGCAGGGTGGAAGGCGCAATTTTAGCGATTTTATTCACAAATCCGTCAATCATAGGCTTAACAAGACGCTCGTACAGGGACCGATTCATCTGCTCATGCCAATACATATCGGCAGGCTTTTTCTCGTCACTGCCACGCCCCATAACCTGCAAGCGGTTCTTGACCGTAATGACGGAGCTGCTTTTAGAGGTAACCAGCACATATAAAAGGATAAAAATAACCAATGTTGCTAGAAGCGCAATAAAAAGTAACATCATTTTTCCCCTACATTATGAACAAATCAGGCGGCAAAACAACACCATTCATTGCCAATTTTTCGGTACACATGGGTCGCAGGCCACTGGTCAAAAACTCACCGGTGATACGTCCATCACTATCCAAGCCGTGGTTTTCAAAGCGGAACAAATCCTGCAGGGTGATGATGTCGCCCTCCATGCCCGTTACCTCGGCGATATTGATAATCTTACGACTGCCATCGCGCAAGCGCGCAATTTGCACGATAATATCCACAGCAGAGGCAATTTGACTGCGAATAGCACGCAGGGGCAGCTCCATACCGCTCATCAGCACCATCGTTTCCAAACGGCTCAGCGCATCGCGAGCACTATTGGCATGGGCAGTGGTCATAGAGCCATCATGGCCTGTGTTCATTGCCTGCAGCACATCCAATGCTTCACCAGTACGGCACTCGCCCACGATAATTCTATCGGGACGCATACGCAAAGCATTGCGCACTAAATCACGCATAGTTACTTCGCCCTCGCCTTCGATATTGGGAGGACGCGTTTCCAATGTTACCACATGGTCCTGCTTGAGCTGCAGCTCAGCAGAGTCTTCCAAGGTAACAATGCGCTCCGTAGCAGGAACATAGCTGGATAAAACGTTAAGCAGAGTGGTTTTGCCGGAGCCGGTACCACCGCTAACCACAATATTTAAGCGGCCCTTCACGCAGTCCTCCAAAAATTCGGCCATGCGCTGATCAAAGGAGCCAAATTCAATCATTTTATCAACGGTTAATACATCCTTGGAGAACTTACGAATAGTCACACAAGGACCAGTTAAGGACAAGGGCGGAATAATTACGTTAACACGGCTACCATCCGCCAAGCGAGCATCCACCATGGGACTGCTCTCATCCACACGACGCCCCACCGCAGTGACGATGCGATCAATGATGTGCATCAAATGCTCAGTATTACGAAAACGCACATCGGTCTTTTGCAAGCGACACTTGCGCTCGATATAAATGGAGTCAGGTCCATTGACCATAACCTCGGTAACGCTGGAGTCCTTAAGTAGCGGTTCAATCGGACCAAGGCCCAAAATTTCACTGATTAATTCTTCAACCAAGCGCTCCCTATCACCAAGGGGAATCGCAAAGGGATTATCCTTAATAGCATCGGCACATATGCCCTCCACTATACGACGCAATTCCTTTTGGTCGGAGGAGGACTGATTAATCACGCGCTGCAAATCATCCGGCATCTCATCAATAATATGCGTATGAATCTCGGACTTAATCGCTTGGTAGGATGCTTCGCGTGCTTCATCCACAGATGTAGCAAAGCCAGTTGCACCATGGGTATTTTTAGAGCGTTGTCCTGCCTGCTGCATTGCAATATATTTTTTGTTTTTGCGATTTAATCTTTCTAACAGGGACATACTCTAAAGCCTCCAATAATGTGCTATCATCAATTATTTTTCTATCCGCATAATCATTTTGCTGGAGATTTGGTCAGGCAAAAAACCATCGATTATAGGTGGCAAATCATCCTCCTCAAGCCGGCCTTAAGCTCCACTTGAATGCTATCATTATCACTAATAACTTTAACAAGCTTAACCTCAACCCCCATATTATCTTTATCAATCGAATACAAAATCAAGGATTCCTTTGCAGCTTCTTCTGCAACCTTTTTTACATTATTTATTCTTATAGTATCACTTTCTTCTTCTTCGGACTTAGAGGATTCTTCCACAGCACCATAGCGCACAGCGTTACGAGCAATCTCATTTAGTGTGTTTTGGGCATACATCCACATGCCACCGTAAATCACCAAGCACATCAGTAGTAAAAAGCCTGGCAAAATGATAGCAAACTCCACCATGGATGCTCCACGCTGTTTAGCTTTCATTGTTTAACCTCCAACATTTCGAAATCTATCCCCAGGGTAATGTAACTTTAAGAGTATCAGCTACTTTATGAAAAAGCATATATACAATAGTATATAAATTACCCCAGCTATAGCCATCTTCGCCCCAATTAAAATCAGCACTATAAAAAGCAACACCAACAGCTGCAATACAAGCTAAAACAATAGCATACTCTACCATTTCGGCACCACGCTTATTCATAATTATGAACCTCCAAAGCTAAGTGTAGTACCCTTCCATTTGTAAAGCCATCATAACAATAAATACACGACTTCTTGAATTTCCCCTTTTTTTGATAATGCAAATTTTTGCATCATATGAAGTAGCCTGAGATCAGAACTAGAACCAGTAACATTAGCAACAGAAATGCCTAAATTCTTTGCCTTAGAGCTAGAAATTTCCACTACTCTGCTTTCAATGCGCACCTGCTTGGGCTTAGTCATTTCCAAAAGGTTAATAACCTCGCCGCCAAAGCTAGCCGCAATTTTTTCAGCACGATTCTTTTCGTATTGGTTCTCTACCGTGCCTTCAAGCATAATGCGTCCGCCGTACACATTAACAGTAACATTAGGATAACCAATTAATTGTGCAATGGAATAAGCCATGCCGGGGTCAGTACCGGTAACCACAACCTCAAAGGTCATGTAATTGTCGCCCTTCCATACATGCAAGGAGGTGGAACCAACCTTTTTGCCCACCACAATGTATTGCTCGAAAGAGAGAATCACTACATCAGCAATATCCGGATTGGCAATGGCCACTTGAGTTACGCCACCGCCATAATAAATATTGGAACGATTTACACCAACCTGCAATCTTTCTGCCGCAAAAACAGAACCTGCACTAAGCAGACAGCACAGGAGCAAGCCCATAAGAATTCTTAAAACCTTCATCATTCAAGCTCCTCCATGTCCGTCTTAGCGACTAATATTGGTGCCACGAATTACGGTCACACCATAATTTGCAGAAGGCCGCGTAGCACCTTCGCCACCTGCAGCCGGTGCCATACGAGGCATACCGCCACTACCCACAACAGTAGCTCCATAAAACTCTTCTTCAGTAGGATTGTTAGGACGCAGCATAAAGGAAACCTTGCCCTCCTGCTGAGCCATGCGCAGCTGCACAGCTTCCCTCGGGTCCAAAGCCAAGGTAATGGTGCGCGCCTGCTCATTCTTTTTAGAGCTATTAGCAGACTTCATATCCGTGCTGCCCACAGCCAAAACCAACACATTTTGCAGCACTAATCTGCCAACGGAAGGCATGCCATTATTGGCGCCTGGATAGCTACAACATCAATATGCGTAGCAGGGCGAATAAAGCCGGCCACACCGCTGATATCATCAACGCTAAAGGTTACAGCACGTTTATCCTTAGGAATGCTGTTGACAAAGACATTGGATAGGCCATTGCCGTTTAAACGTTTTCTGGTAATTTGGTCACCAGAGTTCACCGGCATACGAATAGTTTTGCCCACTGCATCGGGCAAAGTGCGTAACGCATCGGGCTGAGCCAAATTAGGAGGAACCAGCTCTAGGCGCACCATCTTGTCCGTAAGGACAGTACCGGGAGCAATATCCATAGCCGCCACTACCACGGCCTTGGTTTCCGCCTTCACTTCCTTGGGCTTAGCCTTGGATAAATAAGAATATATCAAAATACCACATATTACACTCAGTGCCGCTGCTATAATCAACAACAGCTTCGGAGACAGCTTGCGCATCTTTCATCAAGTCCCTTCTCTATGTGCTCAGGGAAACTTTACTAACACATAAATTACTGCAATTTTGCAAGAGCCAAACACAAATCCCTCTTGCTCAATTTATATTGAGCCTATTTGTACCCTAATATACAAGTAGGTTCTAGGAATTTTTTATTTTTTGATGCTTACTCATTATATTAAATACTGAAGCAGTTATATTGTTTTATGTATGAAATATCTTTGAGACTACTAAGATGTAAAAAACGACACTACAGGCTCTACTTTGCCCATAGTGTCGTTACTTTTTCTAATTTACTTATTAGCTTCAAGCTCCAAAATGTGCGCCAAAATATTAATACCTCGACAAATGTCCTCTAAGGATGCATACTCTGCTGGGTTGTGGCTGATGCCACCCTTGCAGGGAATAAAGACCATGGTAGTGGGCGCAAGCTTTGCCATATGCATTGCATCATGACCAGCGCCGCTATTCATGTGCAAATAGCTGTAGCCAAGCTCCTTGCAAATTGCTTCTGTTTGCTCCGCCAACGTCTCGCTCAAGGGTACAGGGCTATCAGCGGTCAGCATTTCGATACGCACGCCCACTCTATCAGTAACGGCCACATTCTCAGCTTCGGCTTGAATATTCTCCAAGGTGCGCTTGATGCTAGCCATCTCCACGCCGCGCACATCCACCCACAGCGTTACCGCTCCGGGCACAACGTTGATGGAGCCCGGCTCCACCTCAACCACGCCCACAGTGCCAACGGTGCCATGCTCCTTTTCGTCCTCGGCAGCTTCGTTCACTGCCAAAATCAGCTTGGCCGCG
>USBV01000090.1 GCA_900553055.1 uncultured Phascolarctobacterium sp. | reverse complement strand
AGTTGAATATGTATTGTGAGATCGTTCCTTATAACAAATTCCCGCATGACGCTACCGACGTGAAAGGTGTGATCCTTTCCGGAAGTCCTTATTCCGTATACGATGAGAATGCCTTTAAGGCGGACTTGACCGAGATACGGGGAAAATATCCTGTCTTAGGTATTTGTTATGGAGCGCAGTTTCTAGCTTATACATCCGGAGGTAATGTTGAACCGGCTAATTCACGTGAGTATGGACGTGCTAATTTGTCGCACATTGATGGTGAGGATGAATTACTGAAAGGGATCCATGTGGGTTCGCAGATATGGATGTCTCATGGAGATACGATTACCGTATTGCCGGATAAATTCAAGGTGATCGCCAGCACGGACGACGTGAGGGCTGCCGCTTACCATGTGGAAGGTGAGCAAACGTGGGGCGTTCAGTTTCATCCGGAAGTATTCCATTCGACAGACGGTACGAAGTTGCTGGATAACTTCTTGAATATTTGCGGATGCGCCAAGGATTGGACATCGGCTTCCTTTATCGAATCTACCGTAGCTGAGTTGAAGGAGCAATTGGGAGATGACAAGGTGATCTTGGCTCTTTCCGGCGGTGTGGATTCATCTGTTACGGCCGTATTGCTGAATAAGGCGATCGGTAAGAACTTGACTTGCATTTTCGTGGATCATGGTTTGCTGCGCAAGAATGAGTTCGAGAACGTAATGAGGGATTATGAGCATTTAGGATTGAACGTGATTGGCGTAAACGCAAAAGATAAGTTCTATAAAGAACTAGCGGGCGTTACGGAACCGGAGAAGAAACGTAAGATCATCGGCAAAGGATTTATCGATGTCTTCGATGAGGAGGCGCATAAGCTGAAAGATATCAAGTGGCTGGGGCAAGGTACGATTTATCCGGATGTGATCGAGTCGCTGTCTATCACAGGTACGGTTATCAAGAGCCATCATAATGTAGGCGGTCTGCCTGATTTCGTAGATTTCAAGGAAATCGTGGAGCCCCTTCGTGATTTGTTCAAGGACGAGGTACGCCAATCCGGTCGTGAGCTGGGCTTGCCCGAGCATTTGGTAGCACGCCAGCCCTTCCCTGGCCCTGGTCTTGCTATTCGCATTATTGGCGATGTAACTCCTGAGAAGGTTGCCATCGTGCAGGATGCGGACGCAATCTATCGCGAGGAAGTGGACAAGCTGCCTGCTAGTGAGCGTCCGAGCCAATACTTTGCAGCGCTCACCAATATGCGCAGTGTAGGCGTTATGGGCGATGGTCGTACCTATGATTATGCTATCGCTTTGCGCGCAGTAACCACCACTGACTTCATGACTGCCGAGGTTACCATGCTGCCCCCGGCAACCATTACAGCTGCTGCCAACCGCATCGTGAATGAGGTTAAGCACATCAACCGCGTGCTCTTTGACTACACCACTAAGCCCCCCGCAACCATAGAGTTTGAATAAGCTTATCCTAAAAAATAACCAACCCGAAGCCCAGCTTTTAGGCTTCGGGTTTACTTTTGCCTAAGATAAACATCTATTTTCACTCACGTTTTCCGAGGGGGGAGCTTTTCAGTACGATTGCAGTTTTGAAAGAGACAATAATAATATACGCCTCCGCCAGCAGAGCAAGCTGCCCGCGGAGGCGTTTGCGTTGGCAAAAGAAGCATAAAGGAGTATAATATATCCGTATTTTGCATTTTTGAGGAGGCTTAACAAGTGTATATTCGTACTGCGACTATTGCTGATTTAGATAAGGTGGCACAGGTGGAAGCAGAATGCTTTTTGCCGGCGGAGGCTGCGACCAAGGAGGCCTTTGTGGGCCGCCTGCAGCATTATGGCAACCATTTTTGGCTGCTTTTTGAGGATGCAAGCGAAGCGAAGCTCATTGGCTTTGTGGATGGCTTTGTGACGGATGAAGCTGATTTAACAGATGAGATGTACGAAAAAGCGTCCATGCATAATGAGCGGGGTGCTTGGCAGATGATTTTTGGCCTAAACACTTTGCCTGCATATCGCTGTCAAGGCTATGCTGCTATTTTAGTACAAGAGGTTATCAAGGCCGCCAAGGAGCAGGGTCGCCGGGGTGTGGTGCTCACCTGCAAAGAGAAGCTGGTGCATTATTATGCTAAATTTGGCTTTGTGGACGAGGGTATTTCCGGCTCCACCCATGGTAATGTGGTGTGGCATCAAATGCGTTTGCCGCTGGCTTATTAAGTAAATATAGTATTTCATAATATTCTATAGTAGTCCCTAGCTGCTTGCTGGGGACTACTTTTTTATCTCTACCATGATGTGAAATATAAGAAAAAATAATCAAAAAACTTCTTGCTTTTAAATACTTATTAAGATATAATAAAGATGATAATTGGTTTTGATAAGAACAGGAAACGAGGAAACTGTGCTTGTAAAACTAATTAGAAGATTACAGTTTTAGGAGTGTGACGTATCATGAAAAAATCTTTAGTATTGGCTATGGCCATGGCTTTGGGCGTAACTGCCTCTGCCTATGCCGCTAACCCCTTTAGTGATGTTCCCGCTGGGCATTGGGCTTATGATAGCATCTCTAAGCTGGCTGCTGCCGGTGTTATTGAGGGCTATGCCGATGCAAGCTTTGGTGGCGACAAGCTGATGACTCGTTACGAAATGGCCCAAATCGTAGCTAAGGCTATGGCTAAGGGCGCCAATGTAGACAAGCTGGCAGCAGAATTTGCGGAAGAGCTGGATAATCTTGGCGTGCGCGTAGCTAAGCTGGAAAAGAAAGCCGATAATGTTAAAGTAGCCGGTGAAGTACGTTATCATTATATGAGCACTGATTCTGAGTTCGAGCATCAGCTGCGTTCTCGTATCTTCATCAATGGCCAAATCAACGAGGATTGGTCCTACACCGGTATGCTGCAAAATATTCAGGACTTCAAGAATAACACTGGCGATGAAGGAACCAGCTTTAAACGTGCTTTTGTAGAAGGCAAGCTGGGCGGCGTAGCTGTAAAGGCTGGTCGTTATGATGCTTTCTTTGCTGATGGTAATATTTATGATGCTGAAGCCGATGGCTTGGAGCTGTCCTATGGCGATAAGGTTAAGCTGACCGGTTTTGTGGGCAAGGGCACCGATGCTGAGACTGAATTGGCTGGTGAGACCATCGATAGCACCTATGGTAAATATGTGGGTGCCGAAATCAGCGCTGAGCTGAAGGATGTTAACGCTAAGGTTGGCTATTTCAAATACAAGGATATGTTCGAAAATGGCGATCTGGGTAAGGGCTTGGAGAATAAGCTCTTATATGTAGGCGCTGATTACACCGTGGGCGATGTAAATGTGGCTGCCATGTATTTGAAGGGCGATACCAATAGTAAATATGAACAAAATATCGGCAAAGCAGATGATGACGGCGTTGTTGTAACCCTGTCCTACAAGGGCGCAGAGGCTGATGAAGTGGGCAGCTGGGGCCTGTTCGCTACCTACTATAACCAAGGCGGACAAACCTACGTAGCTCACACCACTGATGCTAATACCTTTGATAATAATGGCTTCAAGGGCTATGGCATTGGCGCCAACTATACCTTTGCTAAAAATATGGTAGGCACCGTAGTTTACTACGACACTGAAAACAAGCTGGATAGCAAAGAGGATGACCAACGTCTGTGGGCTGATTTGACCTTTACCTTCTAATGAAGTGGGAATAGAAATTAGTTTGTGATTGATGTTTTCCTTCTACCTCCATTTTGGGGCTGCCTTCGGGTGGCCCCTTTTGCTTTTTTGCTGTAGTCACATCTCACTCTATTAATTAAGCGAACGTTCTTTTCGGTATATTCACGCTACTGATAAAAATATACTATATTTGTAGCTATACAATAGACAATGCGTGATTACAATGGATACGTTGCCTTGTGAACAGCTGCTGAGTTTTAAATATCTTTTAGTCTACATGCTGACAAATGATTGCTATCTGCAAGCAAATCATGTTATAATTAAGAAAAAGATAGGAGGGCGATTAAAATGTCCAAATCTGCAACTGTATTTGCTCGTGTTGAGCCTAACATAAAAGAACAGTCTGAGGCCATCCTGAATAACCTCGGTCTCTCCATGTCAAATGCGATAGATATGTATTTACGCCAAATCGTCATGAATAAAGGTATTCCTTTTGAAGTTCGTATGAATATCAATGCTCCTGTTGCCATGGGAACACTATCTAAAAAAGAATTTGACGCTGAGATGGCTAAGGGGTTAGATGATATTAGAGCAGGAAGAACCTTTACTGCTGCTGAGGTTAGGGCAGAGATGGAAAGGGATTTTGGACTATGATATGGCAAGTGATTTATTCCGCTAAGGCAAAACAGGATTTGCGTGATATAACGGAATATTTGAGTTATGTTCTTATGATGCCTGAAACAGCTAGGAAACTAGCCAGTCTCATAATCAAAGAAATTGAAGGTTTGGATTTTATGCCTAGTAGATTTCAGGTCTTTCCTCATGAGCTGTGGGCTAGTCAGGGAATCAGATGTCTTCCTGTAAAAAAATATAATATTTTCTATGAGATTAATGAAGACAGCCATATCGTTAGTGTAGTTCGTATAATGTATGCTGGGCGAGATGCTGCAGCACAGTTTGATGAAACATTTTGATTAGTGAACAGTACTTTTGCTACTGAAGACAGTGCACAATACACAAATAACAAAATCCCACATTTCTACTTGTGTAGCAGTAATGTGGGATTATTTTGCTCAATTTGAAGTAAGCGTCAAATAAAAAACAATGGATGATGGGATATGCAGATGCAAATTATCGGCAACAAATAAAAACGTATGAATGAATGTTGACATGTATACAAAATAGCACTATAATAAAAGCAGTTAACCATGTTCTAGATTAATTACACTCTCACACAATCAAATAGCAAATGGAGGAATTTTGATGAAAAAAATTGTTACTCTAATTTTTTGTGTCATGCTAATTCTTGCAATGGCTGGTTGTGGACAGAGTCCTAAGGCTGCTGATAAAGACACCAGCACGCAGCAGGCCATTATCGACAAGGCCAACAAGGCTCCGGAAAAGCAGGAGTTTACCCCTGTTACCGAGGTTCAAGAAGGTCGCAAAAATGTTTATGTGGTGCTGAAGGTATTGAAGGGCGATTATTGGAGTCAGGTTGTACGCGGGTTGAAGGACGGCGGTTTAGCTGCTAACTGCAATGTATATGTGGGCGGCCCTTATAAAGAAACGAACTGGCAGGCTCAAACGGAAATGCTCAAGTCTTTAGTAGGGAAGAAGGCCGATGCCGTGATTTTGGCTACCTCTGACAGCGTACAGTTGATTCCTACGGTGGAGGAGCTGCGCAAGGCTAAGCTGCCGGTTGTTTTGGTCGACACAGGCTTGAACACTAAGCAATATAATGCTGCTTATATGACCAATAATTTTGCTGCTGGCTCTAAGGCAGCTGAGGAAATGCTGCAGCTGCTGCGCTCTAATGGGCTGAAGGAAGCCGATAAGGCTACCGTTGTCATGAAGGTGAGCAGCCTCAAGAGCCAGAATATGGTGGAGCGTATTGAGGGCGCTAATGCTTATTGGCAGGCCCAGGCTCCTGCGGCTTGGAAGCTGGAGAGCAAGCCCATGGTTGATTACGGCGATAAGGCGCTGTCCTTGGAGCTGAGTCAAAAGGCGATGCAGGAAGTCAGCGATTTGAAGGGCTTTATCAGCTGCAATAATAGCTCTACTTTGAATGCGGCAGAGGCTATTAGTGCTAGCAAGCGTAAGGATGTGGTCTTGGTTGGCTTTGACTATGCCAAGGAAACCGCGGCTCTGATCGCTAACCCTGAATTTAAGGCTGTATCCATCGTGCAAAATCAGTATGCTATGGGCGTGGAAAGCGTGAAGAAGGCTGTGGAGCTGGCTGGTGGAGCTCAAGCTGAGCAGCTGAATGTGGATACTGGCATCAAGGTGGTTAATAGTGCTAACTATAAGCAATACGAGGCTGAGCTGGCTGGCACTGCTAAATAAAACTTAGGGTGAATTTCAAAGGCTGGCAAGTGTTAATTGCACCCTAAACAGTATATCTTAAACAGCATATGGAAACTAAAAGAGCGCTGCTTACTGCATGGTGGGCAGCGCTTGTTTTGGCTTAATAGCATTGGCTTATTACGAAAAAAGCTCTGCAGCTAGCTATATGTGCTACTGCAGAGCTTTTATAGTTATAGTATGTGTGCTTTAAATATCTTCCTCGTACTCCTTCAACGTGCCATAGGCCACGAGAATGGTGCCCTTGGGCGAGGACAGGGCAGGGCAAACATAGAGGATTACGCCGGTTTGCTCGGCGTAATAGGTGGTGATGGTGTTGCCAAAAACATCGGTGATGCGGCCCAAAACCTGGCCCTCCTCCACGAAGTCACCGCTATGGATGTGATGCAGCCAGCAGCCTGTTTCCAAGGCTTCCAGATAGATGAGGTTTTCCACATCGCGTGGGGAATGGTGACGGGGCTTTACGGGTAAAGAGAACATCTTCAGCTTTCGCAAAATATTGCGCACATCGTCCTTGTAGGCTTCGATATCCTCGATATAAACAATC
>USBV01000089.1 GCA_900553055.1 uncultured Phascolarctobacterium sp. | reverse complement strand
CTAGCTTCACAGAGGTTAGAAAGCTAGTATTGAGAATGATAGCTATTAGGAGCCTTCCTTTGCAAAGGGAGGTGCCGAGCTTGCGAGGCGGAGGAATTATTAATTATTAAGGAATTACGTAAACTTTCAAGGAGGCTATATGCAACACGCAGTAACCTACGAATTAATTAAAGAATGCAGCCGTAGCGGCGCCCGTTTGGGCCGCTTGCACACGCCCCACGGCACCTTTGAAACCCCCATGTTCATGCCCGTGGGCACGCAGGCCACCGTCAAAACCCTCTCTCCTGAAGAGCTGTACGATATGGGCAGTCAGGTGATCTTGTCCAACACCTACCATCTGTTCCTGCGCCCCGGCCACGAGCTGGTGCAAAAGGCTGGCGGTCTGCACAAATTCATGAACTACAAAAAGGGCATGCTCACCGACAGTGGTGGCTTCCAGGTCTTCAGCCTTGGCGCCATGCGCAAAATCACGGAGGAGGGCGTAATGTTCCGCTCCCACATCGATGGTAGCAAGCAATTCCTTTCTCCTGAGGTTTCCACGCACGTGCAGGAGGCACTGGGTGCAGATATCGCCATGGCCTTTGACGAATGCATCCCGTACCCCTCCGATTACGAATATACCAAGCGCTCCACGTTGCGCACCAGCCGCTGGGCTAAGCGCTGCCAGGAGGCCCACACCCGCGAGGACCAATCCTTGTTTGGTATCGTGCAGGGAGGCATGTTTCCTGATTTGCGCAAAATGAGCGTGGAGCAGCTCACCGAGATGGACTTCGCCGGCTATGGCATTGGTGGTCTGTCCGTAGGCGAGCCCAAGCCCATGATGTACGACATTTTGAGCCAAACCACCCCCCTAATGCCTAAAAACAAGGCCCGTTACCTGATGGGCGTTGGTACGCCGGACTGCATTGTGGAAGCAGTAAATTTAGGCGTGGACATGTTCGACTGCGTCTTCCCAACCCGCGTAGCCCGCAACGGCACCGCTATGACGCACACCGGTCGCTTGGTAGTACGCAACGCCATGTATGCCGAGGACTTCCGTCCCATTGAGGATGGCTGCCAATGCTATGCCTGCCGCAATTTTAGCCGTGCCTATATCCGCCATTTATTCAAGGCAGAAGAAATTTTTGGCATGCGCCTATTGTCCATTCATAACCTGTACTTCCTTTTGCACTTCGCTCAAGAGGTGCGCGAGGCTATTGCCAACGACACTTTCCCCGAATTTAGAGAAAGATTTCTTGAAAACTATCGCGGATAAAGGAATTTTAGGGTATAATAGAGAATATATAATTGTTTCTTAGCAATATTTTTGGAGGTGGAAGTATGCAAGGTGGAGATTCCATGGCTATGCTCAATTCTGTGTTGCCTTTTTTCCTGATGGGCGGCATTTTCTATTTCATGCTGTGGCGTCCGCAAAAGAAGGAGCAGCAAAAGCGTCGTGATTTGTTAAACAGCCTCAAGGTTGGCGACGAAATCATCACCATTGGTGGTATTTATGGCAAAATCACTGCCATTAGCGAAAAACGCGTAAAGGTAGAGGTTGCCGAGGGCGTAGAAATCGAAATGGCTCGCAATGCTGTCAGCGGTCATCAGGACCCGGCCAAGAATGCATGAGCTTGATAAAATAGCGCTGCGTAAGGCCTTGCGCCAGCAGCGCGCTCAATTGACTAGGGAGCAGGTAACTGCCGCAGGTGAAGCGGTGGCTCGGCAGATCCTGGCCTGTGATGCTTTTCGCAAAGCTAAAAGTATCATGGGCTTTTTGGCGTTTGGCAAGGAGTTGAGCGTGGATTTAGTGCTGGAGCAGGCCTTGGCCATGGGTAAAACCGTAGCCGTGCCCCATATCGAATCTGCCACAAGCTTTGTGCCAGTGCGTTTAAAGAATCTGCAGGATTTTGACTTGGACCGCTATGGCATTCGCACAGTGCGCCCGCCCTTGGAGCTTATTGAGCCCAATGCTTTTGATTTAGTGCTGGTGCCGGGCGTGGCCTTTGGCCGTGACGGCAGCCGCATGGGTATGGGTGCAGGCTATTACGATAGGTTTTTGCCCCAGGCCAAGCAGGCTGTAACCATGGGCGTGGCCTATGACTGCCTGCTGCATGAAAGTCTTCCCTATGATGAGCACGATGTCAAAATGCAGTGTCTAGTTAGTGAAAGCGGAATATTAACACTCTCTCCGCTTTAGCTGATAAATTTAAAAATCCATTTTTAAGGAGGAAATTATTTTGCGTTGGAATGAGTTGGGGAAATTTCTGGTTATTGCCCTCGCGATAATCGGCGGTTTCTGCGTCTACATCTCCCCCCTGGCTAACTCTATTAAGCAGGGCTTGGATTTGCAGGGCGGCACCCACGTTGTTCTGCAGGCGGTGGATACACCGGACCTGAAGGTGGACGATGATGCTGTTAACCGCAGTGTAAAAATTATCGAGCGCCGCGTCAACGAGCTGGGCCTCACCGAGCCTGTAATTCAACGTCAGGGCAAGGACCGTATTATTGTCGAGCTTCCCGGTGTTAAGGATCCGGAAAAGGCTATCGCTATGCTGGGCCGTACTGCTATGCTGCAGTTTAAGGATATTAACGGCAAGGTAGTTTTGACCGGTAAGGACCTTAA
Source organism: uncultured Phascolarctobacterium sp. (assembly GCA_900553055.1). GTDB lineage: Bacteria > Bacillota > Negativicutes > Acidaminococcales > Acidaminococcaceae > Phascolarctobacterium_A. The sequence goes on along the minus strand of USBV01000089.1, from coordinate 3,947 downwards.
GGATGCCAGAGCTCAGGTATCCCAAGGTAATCAGGCTGTAGTTGGCCTGGAATTTAGCGACGAGGGCGGCAAAAAATTTGCTGACCTAACCGCACGTAACATTGGTAAGCAAATTGCCATTGTGCTGGATGGCGAGGTGCTCACTGCACCCGTTGTACAAGAAGCCATCACTGGCGGCAGAGCCCAAATTTCCGGCTCCCGCAATGTGGAAGAGGCTGAGCATTTGGCCATTCTGCTGCGCAGCGGCAGCTTGCCTGTAAAAATTGAGGTGCTGGAAAACCGCACCGTTGGTCCCACCCTGGGCCAGGACTCCAAGGATAAGAGCGTCAAGGCCTTCCTGATTGGTATCGCCGGCGTTTTCGTCTTCATGCTGCTCTTCTACCGCTTGTCCGGTGTAGTAGCCGACATCGCTTTGCTGCTTTACGTAATGCTGCTCTTGCTCATCATGCGTTATTTGGGAGCAACGCTGACACTGCCCGGTATCGCTGGTATCATCCTGTCCATTGGTATGGCAGTCGACGCCAACGTGCTCATTTTTGAACGCTTCAAGGAAGAAACCAAAAAGGGCAAAACCCTGCGCAGTGCGATGGACTCCGGCTTTAGCCGCGCCATCATCACCATTTTGGACTCCAATATCACCACCTTGATGGCTGCAGCAGTGCTGTTCTACTTGGGCACCGGCCCCATTAAGGGCTTCGCCGTTACCTTGGCACTGGGCACCTTGCTCAGTATGTTCACCGCTGTAACAGTAACCAAGTTCCTGATGCGCTTCTTGGTTTACAGCAATATCACCAAGAGCTACTTCCTCTTCGGTGCGAAGGCGCCTGAGGCAAAGGAGGTGGCTAAATAATGAAGTTCTCCATCGTTAAAAACTATAAGATCTTCTTTGCCATCACCATCACCTTTTTGATTGTTGGTCTTGGCTCCATGCTCATGCGCGGCTTCAATCTGGGCATTGACTTCACCGGCGGCAGCATTATGGACTTGTCCTTTGATAAGCCCGTGCAGGTTGCACAGGTGCGCGATGTTTTGAAAACCCATGATTTGGGCAACAGCATCATCCAACTGGAAAGCAACGATAGCAACGCTAAGGAAGCCCAAGGCGTGCTCATTCGTACCGGCGTCATCAACGATGAAAAGCGTCGTGCTGTGATGGACGATTTAAAGAATCAATTGGGTAATTTTGCTATCCAACGTGTGGAAAACGTTGGCGCTACTGTGGGCGGCGAGCTGATTCAACAAGCAGTGCTGGCCATTGTGCTCTCCTGGTTCTTGATGATTGCTTATATCACCCTGCGCTTTGAGTTTAAGTTTGCTGTGGCTGCCATCATCGCCTTGATTATTGACGTCACCGTAACACTCAGCTATTTCTCCCTGTTCCAGATGGAAATGGATTCCTCCTTCGTTGCAGCGCTGCTCACCGTAGTAGGCTATTCCATCAACGGCACCATCGTTATTTTTGACCGCATTCGCGAAAACCTCAAGATTCATCGTCGTAGCGAATCCTTGAGCCAAATGATTGATAACAGCATCTGGCAAACCATGGGCCGCAGCATTTACACTGTGGGCACCTCCTTGTTCGCTGTTGTTTCCATTTTCCTCTTTGGCGGCGAAACCATCCGCAACTTTGCGTTTGCTATGCTGGTGGGCTTCTCCAGTGGTGCCTATACCTCCACCTTCCTGGCTGGTCCCCTGTGGCTCTTTTTGAGAGGCAAGAAGGCTGGTCAATAAGCTGGTGATAGTTATATAAACAAAAAACGGCTGGTCAATAGGCTGGTTATATTTACACATTAGTGTCCGCAGTGAAAAAAATCACCTGCGGGCACTTTTTTTACGCTTTTTCTATAGACAAATGAAACAGGGAGAAGTATAATAAGTTTGCCTCTTATGTAGAGACAGAATAAGAAAGAAAAATGCTTCTAATGCATGCAAATGAGAGCATAATGAAGCTTGGGGGGCTTGGTCAATGGAATATGGAATAATCTGCTTATTCCCGGCTATTTTGACTGTTGTTGTAGCAGTTTGGTCAAAAAGAACAACGGAGCCTTTGCTCCTGGGTGCCTTAACAGGCTACGCCCTGCTGAGCTATAAAACGGGGGCCAACTTTGTCGAACTGGCTACCTCTAAATTTTTTGATGTCTTCACGGACCCCGAATCCGTGTGGATGCTTTTAGTGTGCGGTCTCTTCGGCAGCTTGATTGCGGTTATCAACGAATCCAATGCTACCAACGCCATTGCCAATGTTTTGGGCAAGGTGTGTAAATCCAAAACTACAACCCTTTTGTCTGCCTGGATTTTGGGCATGATTATCTATATCGATGACTATATGAATATTTTGACCGTCACCAGCTGTACTAAAAAGCTGGCGGACCAAAGAAATATTCCCCGTGAGGCCTTGGCCTATGTGGTGGACTCCACTGGCGCGCCCACCAGCGTGCTAATTCCCTTTTCCACCTGGGCCATCTTCTTTGGTGGCGTGTTCTACGAGCAGGACTCTATTAAATCCCTGGGCTACGGCGACGCAATTGCTACCTATATGCAGATTATCCCCTATATCTTCTACGGTATTTTTGCTTTGGCCATTGTGCCCCTGTTCATCGTGGGCATCGTGCCCAAGGTAGGAGCCATGAAGCGTGCCTATAATCGCATCAAGAACGACGAGGAAGGCTACGGTATTATTGAGAATGCCATGTACCATGAGCATGATAAGCCCGATGATTACGACCGCAAGGCCAGTGCCTGGGACTTTGTTATTCCCATCCTGACCATGATCGGCGTGCAAATGTATGTGGGGGACCTGTTCGTGGGCCTGATTGCGGCCCTTTTGTGCTGCATCGTGCTCTACGTGCCCCGGGGCAAAATCACCATGGGCAAGTTCTGCGACTGCTGGATTGAAGGCTTTGCGGACCTTGTGCCCGTACTGTCCATCATCGTGGCCGCCTTTTATATTGAAGGTGCCATGACTGCCATCGGCATGCCGGCTTATGTAATTCACCTCATCGAGCCCTATGTGAATGCGCAAATGTATCCCATGCTGGCCTTCTGGACCGTGGGCTGCTTGGGCTTCATCACCGGCTCCAACTGGGGCATTCCTGCAGTGTGCGCTCCCATCATTATTCCTCTGGGCTTCGCCGTGGAAGCCAACCCCTTCCTGGTAATGGCCTCCATCGTCAGCGGTGCTACGTTGTGCAGCCATGCCTGCTTCTATGCGGATGCTACCGTATTTACCTCCAAGGCCTGCGATATTGAAAACACGGCCCATGTGTATACCCAACTGCCCTATGCAGGTATTGCCATGGTGTTCGCCTCCGTGGCCTATTTAATCGCTGGCTTTGTGGTGGTGTAATACCAATTACAAATGATATTTATACGCCTCGGTGCTGTGCCGGGGCGTTTACTTTTGTGAAAGTTTTCCTGCTGAATGTGCCAGAATTTGGTATAATAGAAGCAGATTTATAGATTTTTAAGCTTGGAAGGGAGTACCCATGTTTGCAGTTAATGTTGCTATTAATCTTCCGGTGAAAAGCCTGTTTCACCAATTCACCTACGCCGTGCCCGAGAAGCTGAGCTTTTTGGATAGGGGCTGGCGCGTAGTGGTGCCCTTTAGCGGGCAAAAGGTGGAGGGCTTTGTGGTGGAGCGCTGTGCGCTGCCGACGGCACCGGGAATGCTGGCTAAAATTAAATATGTAGAGGCTGCACTAGGGGAATGCCCTTGGTTTGATAATGAAATGCTGGCCACGGCTACGTGGCTAGCACAGTATTATATGTGTAGCTTGGCGGAAGCCATGCGGCTTTTTGTGCCGGGCAAGACGAGCATCCGCCGTCAGGCGGTGCGTGACGCAGCCGGACATCTTTTGTATTACACCTACGGCGAACGCTTGAAGGAAAAAACTGTGCAGGCCTTTGCAGTGACTGAGGCGGGGCGCGAAGCGCTGGAAAGCGGCGAG
>USBV01000088.1 GCA_900553055.1 uncultured Phascolarctobacterium sp. | reverse complement strand
CTATGCGTACATCGAGCAAAAACACCACAAATTGAATTCTAAGCTCGTACTGAAAAGTGCGAGCTTTTTTGTTTGCAGATTCTTCACTTGACTATTTCCTAGCTTTTTAGTATCCTATAAACAAAAGAAGAATTCTTTTTTCTTCTAAAAGTCGGCATATTTTCTAGGAGGTCTATATAATGAAAAAAATGACTACCGCTCTCGTAACTGGTTTAGCAACCCTTGCTTTTTCTGCTAGCGCTTTTGCAGCGATTAATGCTGACGAAGCTAAGGCAATCGCTGCAAAAGAGGTTCCTGCTTCCAGCACTCATATTATGACTAAAATGGAAATGCACAAACTTACTCCTTATTTTGAAGTAAAATTCTATGATAACGCTACTAATACTGAATACGAAATCGACGTACTGCAAAGTAATGGCACGATTAAAGAATATTCCATGGATGCCAAAACCCAAATGGGCAGCAGCAAAATCGTGCTCGGCACCACCGATGTACAAAACCTGATTCTCAAGGAATATCCGCAAGCCGTATTCACCAAAATTGAGCTGGACCGCGATAATGGCCTGTATGAATACGAAGTTAAATTCACCGCTCCCGGCGTGCGTGGCAACTACACCATCAACCCCGAAACTGGCGTGATTTTCGAAAAAGAGCTCAAATACCAATTCTAAGCAACAAAACTATAACCTACAAATAGAAGTAGCCCGGCACTAAGCCGGGCTATTTTTATTGCAATTTAGACAACCTGGAAAATATAGAATTTAAGATAATACGTTTCGGGCACATTCCACAAAATAGGATGGTCCGGTGACTGCTGACGCGCTTCAATTTGGCGCAGGGACACATTCGCATCACGCGCCGCATCCTTCAGCATTTCCACAAAAAGCTCCTCCTTCATAAAATGCGAGCAGGAGCAGGTCGCCAAATAGCCACCACGGGGCAGCAGCTTCATAGCTTTAAGATTAATCTCCTTATAGCCACGAATAGCATTCTTCACCGTGCTACCGGATTTAGTAAAGGCCGGCGGGTCTAAAATAATGAAGTCGTAGGCATGGGAATGATTGTTGAAGAGTTCACTAAGCAAATCAAATACATTGGCCTCCAGACCCTTCATTACATGGTCATAGCCATTGATTTTGGCATTGTGGTCCGCCATGCGCACTGCTTCAGCACTAATATCCACTGCCGTAACGCTGGCTGCACCGCCCTGCGCCGCATTCAGCGCAAAGCTGCCAGTGTGGGTGAAACAGTCCAAAACATGCTTACCCTTGGCAATTTTGGCCACTGCCTGACGATTATATTTTTGGTCCAGGAAGAAGCCCGTCTTTTGGCCATTTTCCACATCAACAGTGTATTTAATGCCATTTTCCACAATTTCCGTGGTCACGGGGCCATGATTAGGCAGCAGCGGTGTGGCAAACCACGCCTTGCCCTCCTCCATACCTTCCAAAAGGCGAATTTTTACATCATTGCGCTCGAAAAGGCCACGAATGTTTTCGCCCATCTCCTGCAAAATTTTGATGAGCAAATTAAAGAGCATTTCCTTGCGCAGCTCAATGCCCAAGGACAGGGTTTGGGTGACGATTAAATCGTTAAAGCGGTCCACCGTAAGTCCGGGGAATTGATCCGCCTCACCAAAAATCAGACGGCAGCATTTAAAATCCTGCTCGCCCATAACCGTGCGGCGATATTCCAGCGCATAGCGCAGACGACGCTCCCAAAAGGCTTCATCAAATTTATCATTGGTGTTAGTGGAGATAATGCGCACGCGAATCTTGGACTTGTCGTTGACAAAGCCCGTGCCCAAATATTTGCCCTTATTCGTAACAACATCAACCAAATCGCCATTAGTATAAGTGCCCTCTACCTTAGTAACCTCTTCACCAAACACCCAGGGATGCCCATTGCGAGCAGCACGCTCACCCTTCGGCGTAATAAAAAACCTTGCAAATTTACGCATACTATACCTCATTTTCATGCTATTTTAGCTAAAGCCAGTAACGCCAAGCCTATGCACAGCGCTTGCTTTTTTACCTAAGTATAGCACATTTGCTAGTCTGCTGTACAGGCAAAAAAAGTCCGACCACAGCAAAGCAGTCGGACTTTGGTATTGCTTTTTGAATTAGAATGCCGGAACTACAGCACCCTTGTATTTTTCTTCGATGAACTTCTTAACCTCGGGGGATTGCAAAGCCTTCATCAGCTTTTGGATTTCCGGACGTTTTTCGTCGCCCTTACGAACGGCTACAATATTAGCATACGGAGATTCCTTGGGCTCGGTGAAGAGAGAGTCCTTTACAGGATTCAGCTTAGCTTCCATAGCAAAGTTGGAGTTGATTACGGACAGATCCACATCATCCATGGAACGCGGCAGCAGAGCAGCTTCGATTTCCACGATGTTCAGCTTCTTGTCGTTGCCGGTGATATCGCCCACAGTTGCGTTAACGCCTACACCATCTTTAAGCTTGAGCAGCTTAGCGCTTTGCAGAATAGCCAGTGCACGGCCACCGTTGGTAGGGTCGTTGGGGATAGCAATTTTAGCGCCATTGGGAACAGCATTGATGTCTTTAATCTTTTTGGAATAAATGCCCATGGGCTCAATGTGAACCTTGCCAGCGCTTACGAGATTCAGTTTGCGCTCAGCAACGAATTTGTTCAGATAGGGCTCATGTTGGAAGAAGTTAGCATCCAATTCCTTATCGTTCAGGGACAGGTTCGGTTTTACGTAATCGCTAAATTCGATTACTTCCATGTTCACGCCGTCCTTAGCCAAACCAGCTTTAATATGGTTCAGTATTTCAGCATGGGGAACAGCAGTTGCGCCCACCTTCAGGGCAACCTTTTTTTCAGCAGCAGGAGCTGCTTTTTTTTCGCCGCCGCAACCAGCAGCAATTACAGCGATGCTAGCCAGTGCCAACGCACCAATCAATAATTTTTTCATCATCTTTCACTCCTTTTCTTATGCAGACCATAAGAGAATGTCTGTAATATACCATTGCCTACCAATTTTGTCAAGATTAAATTTTAAAAAAATTGGGACAGCATCTTGCCGTCCCAATTATGTAAAATTTGTTACTCTTTGCTATATTTTGCAATGCCAACCTTATAAAAATCGTTGCCTTCAGCATCGATGCACACGATGGCGGGGAAGTCCTTTACCTCGTAGCGACGAATAGCCTCGGGGCCCAGGTCTTCATAAGCAATCATAGTTTCGCTCTTGATGGACTGTGCAATTACAGCAGCAGCACCACCCACAGCTACAAAATAAACAGCACCATGCTTCACGCAAGCATCAATAACCTCTTGACTACGCAGGCCCTTACCAATCATGCCGCGCATACCCTGCTCAATCATGGTCGGGGTATATTTGTCCATACGGCCGCTGGTGGTCGGTCCGGCGCTGCCCACTACCTCGCCGGGTTTAGCAGGAGTGGGGCCAACATAGTAAATAACATTATCCTTTAAATCCAAGGGCAGCTTTTCGCCACGACCCAATGCTTCATATAAACGCTTGTGAGCTGCGTCACGAGCAGTATAAATGTAGCCACTAATTCGCACTACATCGCCTGCGTGTAAATCCTTAATGGTTTCAGCAGTCAGAGGAGCTTGAATATATTTAATAGTTGCTTGTTCACTCATCTTCGCGCCCTCCTTATATTTCTGCTTCCGCACGACGTGCTTGGTGGCAGTTCAGGTTTACTGCGCAGGGCAGACCACCAATATGGGTGTGGGTGAATTCCACATTCACGCCCAAGGCAGTGGTACGACCGCCTAGGCCGGAGGGACCAACGCCGGTATTATTAACTAACTCCAGCAGTTCCTCCTCCAGTGCCGCATAACGGGGATCAGCATTGTGCTCACCCAGCTGACGAGTCAAAGCGTATTTAGCAAGAATCGCAGCCTGCTCCATGTTGCCGCCAATGCCTACGCCCACGGTGATGGGCGGGCAGGGATTGGGGCCTGCAGCACGCACGGTATCAACAACAAATTTTTTGATGCCCTCCACGCCATCAGCCGGCTTGAGCATCTTCAATGCACCCATGTTTTCGCTACCGCAGCCCTTGGGGCATACGACCATCTTTACCTTGTCGCCGGGAACAATCTTGGTATGGATAATCGCGGGAGTATTGTCACCGCTGTTCTTGCGATCAAAAACGGGGTCTCCCACAGAAGACTTACGCAGATAGCCATCCACATAGCCCTTGGACACGCCTGCATGAATAGCCTCATACAGGTCGCCGCCTACAAAATGCACCTCTTGGCCAATTTCGAGGAACACAACGGTTAGGCCGGTATCCTGGCACAGGGGCACAGCCTTCTTTTGCGCCAGCTCAAAGTTTTCAATTAAAGTATTCAGTATTTCCTTGCCCAGCGGAGACTCTTCGGTCTCAGCAGCAGCGCGAATTTTTGCCTTCACTGCTTCGGGCAGATAATAGCAGGAATCCATGCACAGCTTAGCGATGGTGCTAGTTACTTCGCCAACATTAATTTCTCTCATTGACTTCCTCCTTTAAGGAATAAACGCATTTTTTAACGAGCAAGGCGTTTGGCAGTATTAGCCTTTACCTCTTCGGGGTCCACGATTTTGCGTGCCAAACCGGTTTCAATAGCAACCTTTGCTACAGCAGCTGCTACAGCAGGAGCCAGACGCGGGTCAAAGGCATCGGGAACTACATAGTCCTCACGCAGATCCTTTTCATCAATCAATTCAGCAATAGCAAATACGGCTGCAACCTTCATTTCCTCGGTAATAGCCTTAGCACGTACATCGATAGCACCGCGGAATACGCCCGGGAATACGGACACATTGTTAACCTGGTTCGGTCTATCGCTGCGACCGGTACCGGCAACAGTTACGCCTGCTTCCTTAGCAGCATCGTAGCTGGTTTCGGGCACGGGATTAGCCAGTGCGAAAACAATATTCTTTTCAGCCATGCTTTGCATGATTTCTTTAGTAAATACGTTGGGAGCGGATACGCCAATCAGAACATCTGCACCCTTAGCAGCCTCAACCAAGGTACCCTGCAGCTTTTCTTTATTGGTGGTCTTAGCCAGCTGTGCTTGGATGCGGTCCAGCTTTTGGTCAATGCCGTCATAGAGAATGCCCCAACGATCAACCATGATTACGTTTTGTGCGCCCATGTTTACGAGCAAGCGGCCGATAGCAGAGCCGGCAGCGCCGCAGCCGTTTACCACAAAGCGAGCAGTGCGGAAATCCTTCTTTACATAACGCAAAGCGCCGATAACTGCGCTGCAGCAAGCGATAGCAGTGCCGTGTTGGTCATCGTGGAAAACAGGGATATCGGCAATTTCCTTCAGGCGGTCTTCAATATCATAGCATTTGGGAGAGGAAATATCCTCCAGGTTAATGCCCGCATAGTTGGGCTCTAAGATTTTTACAGTACGGATAAATTCATCAGGGTCCTTAGTGCCCAAGCAAACAGGAACAGCATCCACATCGCCAAAGGTTTTGAACAGAGCAGCCTTGCCTTCCATAACAGGAATAGCAGCTTCAGGACCAATATCACCCAAGCCCAGCACACGGGTACCATCGCTGATGATGGCTACCATATTGCCGCGGCATGTATATTCAAAGGATAATCCCTTATCTTCTTTAATATCTTTACAGGGTTCAGCAACACCGGGGGTATAAGCTAAAGCCAAATCATGGCGGTTAGCAATGGGAACCTTGCAGGTAACAGCAATTTTACCGTTGTTATCTAAATGCAATTTCAAGGCCTCTTCACGTAATGTCATTGTCATAAAACTTCCCTCCATTAGGTATTGATTAGTATACACTATATTGTATATGAAGTGCTCTTATAATGCAAGTAAAATGTTAGTGATTTAACATATTTTCTTAGATTGTCAGATTATTGTAATGTTTGTTGCAGGATTTAGTGATTTTTGCTACCCATTCTAGCTTCAAAAACCTAAAACGGATAGGCTAGGAAAAATCCCAAGCAAGCTACATTAAACCGGGCTTTAGTGATATAATAGATTTAAAAACAAATATGCAAGGGAGGTAATTTTATGCTGGCATTGGAGGGTATTCGGGTTTTAGATTTATCTAGGCTGCTGCCCGGCCCCTATTGCACCATGCTTTTGGCCGATTTTGGCGCGGAGGTCATCAAAATCGAGGAGCCCAAGCAGGGCGATTATTCCCGCACCTTTCCACCCTTTCTTAAGGATTTTGGCTATTGGCATTTGCAGTTAAATCGCAACAAAAAAAGTGTGACGCTGGATTTGAAAAACCCCGTAGGCAGGCAAAAGTTTTTGGAGCTGGTACGCACGGCTGATGTAGTGGTGGAAAGCTATCGCCCAGGCGTGCTGAAAAAGCTAGGCGTGGACTATGAGGCCGCCAGCAAAATCAACCCCAAAATTATTTACTGCTCCCTTTCCGGCTATGGCAGCAAAGGTCCCTTGGCTAACCAGGCGGACCACGATATTGGCTATGTGAGCCTGGCAGGCATTACAGCCATGAGTGGCGAGGGCACATTGGACAAGGCCGGCAAGCCGGCTATTCCCGGCGTGCTTATGGCCGATATGAACGCGGCG
>USBV01000087.1 GCA_900553055.1 uncultured Phascolarctobacterium sp. | reverse complement strand
CCTGCCCTATCCTGGCGGTCCCGAAATCGAGCGCCTGGCCATGGGCGGCAACGACGAAGCCATGCATTTTCCGTTGGCTAAGCTGGATAAGCCCTATGAATTTAGCTTTAGCGGCTTAAAATCAGCCGTCATTAACTATTTGCACAATCAGGAGCAGGCTGGTCGCGAGGTGAATCGCAGCGATGTGGCAGCCTCCTTCCAAAGGGCTGTAGTGGATGCGCTCGTCAAGCAGGCTGTGCTGGCTATGCAGGCTACGGGTTATCAAAAAATTGTGTTGGCGGGTGGTGTATCGGCCAACAAAACACTGCAAAACACGCTGACGCAAGCTATGGAGGGCATTGGCGCCCAGTTAGTGCACCCAACGCCAATACTTTGCACGGATAATGCTGTGATGATTGCTTGCCGTGGCTATTTTATGTATCAGGTAGGCATAAAAAGTCCACTGGACTTGAACGCTGTTCCATCACTTAAGCTGGGCTGAACATATATCCGAACAGTGGAAAAGCCTGTGGATAATGTGGATAAATAGAGAAAAATGCCATAATCTAGCCGATTTTAAAGGGGATAAGGCTGTGGATAGAGTGGATAATTTAGTGGATTACTGCAGCTTGCTGTGGAAAAGACACGTTTTTGAAAAAGAGGGGAAACATGCTGAGCAATTTAACAGCAGAACAAAAAAACAGTTTACAAACCATGCAGGCAGTTTTGGGCTTGGCCGCAGATATGGCCCACGGCATGGTTACTATATATCTTCCTTGTGAGGATAAAAAATATGTGTATGTTTATAAGCAGGAGCAGGCACGTACTCAAAAAGGTAGTGTGCGTCCTGACTTAACGGGACGGCGCATCCGTTTAGTGGAGGAGCCCTTGGTGGCGCGTTCCCTGCAAAAAAATATGCCTGTGCGAGGCAAGCGTGAATGGGATTTGGGCGTTTTTAACACCATGGAGGTGTTCCCCCTGCGTGATGGGCGCGGTCGTTCCTATGGTGCCATTAGCTTTGAAACCTCCGCTCCCGACGAAATCATCATCGCGCAAAGCCTGGAGCTGTTAAGCAATATGCCCCAAAGCTTGGTGGATAACGAGCATTATCAACGCATGGAGCCATCTGACGGCATCATGGTGGTGGATCCTAACAAGCTGATTATCGCTGCTAATAATCGCGCTAAGCATATGTTTGATGTGATGGAAATTCCTCAGCTTATCGGCTGCCGCACCAATGATGTAGCAATTAACTGGCCCTTGGTAGGCATGGTTATGGAAACTGGTACTGCCGAAAGCAAAGAGTTTAATATGCACGATTTGCTCCTATCCATGCGCGTGCTGCCGGTGGTGCCGCGTCCTAAGGGTGGCTGTGCCATCGTTATTTTGCAGGATATCACGGAGCTGCGCAAAAAGGACGAGGAGCTTTTAATTAAGTCCGTAGTTATTAAGGAGATTCACCATCGCGTTAAAAATAATTTGCAAACTATTGCCAGTCTCTTGCGCTTGCAGGAGCGGCGTGCGCAATGTGGTGAAACGCGTTTGGTGCTGCGCGACTGCATCAGCCGCGTCAACAGCATTGCTATTGTGCACGAATACTTGTCGCAGCAGGATTCGGGGCTGATTGATGTGGGCAAGGTAGCCAAGGGCATTTACCAAGCCATTATGAGCAGCATGCTGGATCCCGATTTTAAGCTGGAGGCAGAATTTAAGGCCGACGAGGTGCAGCTGCCTTCGGATAAGGCGACCAGCATCGCGCTGATTTTGAACGAGCTTTTACAAAACACGATTGAGCACGCCTTTGAGGACAGAAGCTGCGGCAAGCTGCAGGTGCGCTTTGCCGAGGAGGCTGAGGGTTATCTTTTATCCATTGCTGATGATGGTATAGATCTCCCTGAGGGCTTCCAAATTACCGGCCATAAGAGCCTAGGCTTAAAAATTATAAAAACTATGGCAGAATCCGATTTGCAAGGCTCTTTTACCTTGACTAATAGGTCAGAAGGCGGTACACTTGCATTAGTGAAGATTCCAAAGGCAGGTGAAAAAAGATGATGAAGAAATTGAAAATCCTTCTGGCAGACGATGAAGCAATTTTGCGACTGGATTTGCGGGAGATGCTTACGGATGCAGGGCACGAGGTAATTGGTGAAGCTGCTAATGGTGAAGAGGCAGTGAAGCTGGCACGGGAGCTGAAGCCGGAGTTTGTGATTATGGATGTGAAGATGCCCATAATGGATGGCTTGACGGCAGCGAAGCTTATTGCTGCTGATAATATTGCACCGGTGCTGCTGTTGACGGCTTATAGCCAACAGGATATTGTGGAAAAGGCTTCTGAAGCCGGTGTTATCGCGTATTTGGTGAAGCCCATTCGCGAGGAGCAATTATTTCCCGCTATGGAAATTGCTCAAAAACGTTTTATGGAGATGCAAAAGCTCAATATGGAGCTGGCGCAGCTCAAGGATAGCTTGGAAACTCGCAAGCTTCTGGACCGTGCGAAGGGTATTTTGATGGCTGCTCATGGCATGACCGAGCAGGAGGCTTATCGTAAGATGCAGCAGTTTAGCATGGCTAAACGTATTTCTTTAAAGGCTTTGGCAGAAAGCATTATTGCTGCAGCTGCTAAAAGAGGTTAATATATATATGCATTACTAGCAGGTACGTTGCTTTTGTGGACGCGGGCCTGCTATATTTTTTTGCCCGCTGCTTTCAGCTTACCCAGTTTTTACTAGGATAATTTGCAACAAAATTGTAAAAAAGCTAGGAAAATACGCAAAAGTACTTGCATTTTTGTTATTTATGGCTATAATAATAATTGTAATTAGCACTCGGGCAAATTGAGTGCTAACAAAACTTAAGCTCTCACGCTAAAAGCAAAGCATAAAGAACTCGAAAGGGGTTATGAAAAATGTTAAAACCGTTAGGAAGTCATGTTGTAGTAGAACCTGTTGTACAAGAAGAAAAAACCGCTAGTGGCATTTATCTGCCCGATACCGCAGCTAAGGAAAAGCCCCAACAGGGCAAGGTAATCGCTGTTGGCAGCGGTAAATATACCGACAATGGCCAATTGATTAAACCGGAAGTAAAAGCTGGTGATGAGGTTGTTTTTGCTAAATACAGCGGTACTCCTATCAAGCATGCTGGCAAGGATTATTTGATCCTCGAAGAACGCGACATTCTGGCAATTGTTGAATAATCTAATTTAAGCGTAAGTAAATATCTAAGGAGCGATAAAAATGGCTAAAGAAATTCGTTTTAATGAAGAAGCTCGCCGCAGCTTAGAGCGTGGCGTTAATGCTTTGGCAGATGCTGTAAAAGTAACCCTGGGTCCCAAGGGCCGCAATGTTGTTTTGGAAAAGAAATTTGGCGCGCCCACCATTACTAATGATGGTGTGACCATTGCTCGTGACATTGAGCTGGAAGACCCGTTTGAAAACATGGGCGCTCAGCTGGTGAAAGAGGTTGCTATCAAGACCAACGATGTGGCTGGTGATGGTACTACCACTGCAACCGTTTTGGCTCAGGCCATGATTAAAGAAGGTATGCGCAATGTTGCTGCTGGTGCTAACCCCATGGTACTGAAAAAGGGCATCAAAAAAGCAGTTGACGTTTTGGTTGACGAGCTGAAGGCTGTTTCCCAAAAGGTTGAAACCAAGGAAGCTAAAGCTCAGGTTGCTTCTATTTCCGCTGGTGACGAAGAAGTTGGCCAATTGATTGCTGACGCTATGGAAAAGGTTGGCGATGATGGCGTTATCACCATCGAAGAATCCAAGACCATGGATACCTGCGTAGAAACTGTAGAAGGTATGCAATTTGACCGCGGCTACATTTCTCCCTACATGGCTACCGATGCTGACAAAATGGAAGCAGTTTTAAGCAATCCTTTCGTTTTCATTACCGATAGAAAAATCAACATGATCCAAGATATTATGCCTGTTTTGGAAAAGGTTGTACAAAGCGGTAGCGAGCTGTTGATTATCGCCGAGGATATCGAAGGCGAAGCACTGGCTACTCTGGTTGTAAACAAGCTGCGTGGTACCTTCAAGGCTGTTGCTGTTAAGGCTCCTGGCTTTGGCGATCGTCGTAAAGCAATGCTGCAGGATATCGCAACCTTGACCGGCGCAACTGTTATCAGCGAAGAGGTTGGCCGCAAGCTGGATAGCGCTACCATCGCTGATTTGGGTCGTGCAGGCCAAGTTCGTGTAACCAAGGAAATGACCACCATCGTTGATGGCCAAGGCGATAAGGATGCAATTGCTGCTCGTGTAGCACAAATTCGTGCTCAAATCCCCGAAACCACCTCCGAGTTCGATAAAGAAAAGCTGCAAGAGCGTCTGGCTAAGATGGCTGGCGGCGTTGCAGTAATCAAAGTTGGCGCTGCTACCGAAGTAGAAATGAAGGACAAGAAGCTGCGCATTGAGGATGCTCTGAACGCAACTCGCGCTGCTGTTGCTGAAGGCATCGTTCCTGGCGGCGGTACTGCTCTGCTGCAGGTACAAGCTGCTTTGGCTAAGCTGAAAGTTACTGGCGACGAAAAGACCGGCGTAGATATCGTTAAACGCGCTATCGAAGAGCCTGTTCGCCAAATCGCTTACAATGCTGGCCTGGAGGGTGCTGTCATCGTTGACGCTATTAAACGCAGCCGCAAGGGCGTAGGCTTTAACGCTGCTACCGAAAAATATGTGGACATGATCGCTGAAGGCATCGTTGACCCGACCAAGGTTACCAGAAGCGCTCTGCAAAATGCTGCTTCCATCGCTGCCATGGTACTGACCACCGAATCCATCGTAGCCGACAAACCGGCTAAGGAAGGTGCTGCTCCGGCAATGCCTCCCATGGGTGGCGGCATGCCCGGCATGATGTAATCGGCCGTTAATTCAATAATATTTAGCTCTCTGCTCTATGTGGGCAGAGAGCTTTTAACATATTTGTGCCCAATGCTTAGGAAATGTTGCTTTTGTTACATATTCCCTGCTTGACTATAAGCAAGGGTAAGAATACAATAGTAATATGCATTTTAGCAGAATTCAAGACTGCATATTAAGGGAGGAAATCTAGAATGAATAAGTTTTTGAAATATGCACTAGTTGGCGTTTTAGCAGCTTTTACGCTGGTAGCAGCTGGCTGCGGTGGCGATAAAAAGGCAGAGCAAAAGGTGGATATGAATAAGCCGGTTATCGTAAGCGTTAACCCCGGCCCTCATGCCATTATCATGGAAAATGTCAAAAAGATTGCCGAGAAAAAGGGCTTGAAAATCGAAATCAAAGAGTTCAGCGACTTCGTAACGCCTAACTCTGCTTTGGCAGCCGGTGAAATTTGGGCTAATAGCTTCCAACATGAGCCCTTCTTAAAGGCAACCATGAAGAAGGAGCCCTCCTTCAAGCTGGCAAATGCTTTCAGTACTGCGCTGTTCCCCATCAATATTTATTCTAAAAAATTAAAGCCTGGCGACAAGATTCCTGATGGCGCTAAAATCGCTATTCCTAACGACCCCACCAACGGTGGCCGCAGCCTTTTGCTCTTAGCAGCCAATGGCCTGATCAAGGTTAAGAATCCGAAGGATATCACCACCACTGTGAATGATATCACCGAAAATCCGCACAAATTCCAAATTATCGAGCTGGAAGCAGCTGCTATTCCTCGTTCGCTGGATGATGTAACCTGCGCTGCTATCAACACTACTTATGCTTTGAACGCAGGCTTAAATCCGGCAACCGACCCCATTGTTAAGGAAACCGCTGATTCCCTGTATGTAAATATTGTCGCTGTACAGGAAAAGGATTTGAATGACCCTCGCTTGAAGATTTTCAAGGAAGCTTATCAATCCAAGGAAAATGGTGAGTTTATCAAGACTAAATTCCCTGGCTCTGTATATCTTGGCTGGAAGGAATAAACTAGCTTTAGTATAAAAACGGTTGTTATCGGAAGGGAAATGTGAATAATCATGGATCTAGAAGGTCATATCGCGCATGTTTGGCCCCAGCTCCATGCGATGGCAGAGCCTGCCTTTAAAGAAGTCCGCACGGCTTCTTTTCTGGCAGGCTTTCTGCGTAAGCTGGGTTATAAGGTAGAGGAGGGCGTGGGCGGCACCACCGCTGTGGTGGCTACGCTGGATAGTGGTGTGCCGGGGCCGGTGGTGGCGCTGCGCACAGATATGGATTGCTTGCTTTTTAAGCAGGATGATGGCACTGAAAAGCCTATTCATGCTTGTGGCCACGATGGGCACATGACCATAGCGTTAGGCGTAGCTCAGCTTGTAGCGGAGCAGGGCCTAAAGCAGGGCAAGGTTAAGATTTTGTGCCAGCCCGCAGAAGAAATTGGCCGTGGCGCGCTGGAGCTGCTCAAGGCGGGGGCCTTGCAGGATGTAGATTACGCCTTGGGCTACCACCTGATGCCGCAGGATATGGCTAGAAGCGGCCAGATTATCGCGCAAATCAATTGGACGGCCTGCACCCTGATGGAGGGCGAAATCCGTGGCCTGGCGGCGCACGGCTCCCAGCCCCACCTCGGCGTGAACGCCATCGATGTAGGCGCCGCCATCGTGGGCGCGATTAATGCCCTGCCCACCAATCCCTTGCTGGGCGG
>USBV01000086.1 GCA_900553055.1 uncultured Phascolarctobacterium sp. | reverse complement strand
CCGCCTACGGCTGCGGCTTTTTTACTTGTTTAGCTTGCCACACCCCTGTAACCAGCTAACACTTAGGGAGGAGAAGAATAAGGAGAAAAAGAATCAGAACGGCATATTATAGATATGCAAAAGCAAGTGTCCGGTTGCTTATGTTCTACTTAATTGGGTAAATCAATATTTCGCCCCGCTTGCTAAGTCGATAAAAAACCGCCCTTGAAACCAAGGGCGGTTTAATGCGCGCATCTAAGGTAGCTGCCACTCTCACATAAACAGTACCCTATTTGTTAACATCTCTCCTGTCGCCCGCAGGTCAAGCGTATGCTTATATGAAGCGCTTTGCTGACTCCAGGTAAACCTGTTACAGCGGCGGGACCGTGTGGATTTGCACCAGTTAGCCCTTCATACGAAATATTGATTTGATGCTCTAATTATACTCATTCTCAATAAGAATGTCAATACTCTTGCGAGAAATTTTTCTAAAAAATTTATTCAGTAATTATTCTCAATAAGAATAAGCATAATAAAAAGCGCCTAGCATTTTCCGCCAAGCGCTCTTATAAATCGCTATTCATTTTATGTTACCTCTTAGTGGATGTATAATACTTGGAATTCGTAGAATACCTTTAACATTTTTTCTAACATGATTTTGACCTCCTCAATCTATTTCTTAGTGAATGTACAGCACTTGGAATTCGTAGAATGCTTTCAACATTTTCTCCAACATTGTTTTTACCTCCTTCATTCTCATAACTCTTTCTATTCCTTTAGGATGATTATAGTATAACATGTTGGAACGCTTTTGTCCAGTATGGACTTTTATTGTCCCGCCATTGCCTAGAATGCTGAAAAAGCTCTCAACCATGCGGTTTTTCAGGCTTTCACATATCTATCAAAGAAAAAAGTCGCAGAAAAATTTTCTGCGACTTTTTGTATTTTTTGTGAACTACTCTTTTATCGTCCTAATCACTAGGCCTGTTTTTGGGGGAACATCCACTTGAGCAGCGGAGGAATGCCAATGTTAATAGCCAAGACACGCACCAGCTGATAGGTTAAGATTACCGAAACATTCTCATTCATGCTCATGCCCGCGAGAGACATTTCGGCAATGCCACCAGGTGCCATAGCCAAAAAGGCTGTAATCAAGCTAAAGCCATAGCGTGCACTCAACACATTGGCCATGCCAATGCTCACCACGATTAAAAATGCTGTGCCAATTAAAATATAAGGCACCATCTTTTTTGTTGCCAAAATGCGTTTAGCATCCAGCTGCATGCCCATGAAAAGGCCAATGCTCACCTGGGCCGGAGCCATTAAATATACAGGCACAGGCTGCACACCATTGCTATAAACAGCAAAGGCTGCTGTCGCCAAAATCGGTCCCAAAAGCTTGGGGGTTGGCAAATGGATTTTGATTGCTATAAAGCTACCCAAAATAGCCAGCGGGATAAACACTAGCCAATGCACACCGCCATGATTGGGCATGCTCACAGCACTGCCAACAACCTTAGCATCCAAAAGCCAAATAACCAAAAAGGGCACCGTTATAACTACACTTAGCAGGCGAATCACCTGCATCACCATGACTACGTTAGGGTTGACCTCGTCATCCTCCTCAGCTAGCAGCATGGTTAAGGTCATGCCGCCAGGCAGCATGCCCATGATACAACTTTTGAGGTTCTCTCGAGCCAGCTTAGCAGTAACAAAGGCCAAGAGCAAGCTGACGCCAAGTATGACCACTGTAGCTTCGGTTACACCGCGCAGCTCCTGCAAAAAATTGCTCCAGGTATCAGCGGTAAAGGTGGAGCCTATGCCGTAGCCGGCAATCATCAGCGCATATTCACGCAGCTGCTTGGGCCAGCTCACCTGCGCCCTTTGGGCAAAGGTTTTGCAAACAATGGCAGTTAAAAGGCCACCCAATAAAAACGGAATGGGCAGATGCAGGCGCATAAGCATATGACCTAAGCTAAGAGCCACAATAAAGAGTAATATTCTATTCAGCAGCACTGTATCTGCCCCCTCACATCATTCATAAAAAACTATTAAGCTTCCTGCTCTTCCACACCATTATCCACTAACGCAGCCATAATACGATTAATCAGCTCGCCGCGATTAGTGTGTTGGCTGGAGGTATAGGTAATAATATCGTCCTCGCTGAGTCCCATTTCACGTTTAAATAACGCTTTTTGGCTCATAGCAGCGTTCTTGGACAGCTTATCGCTCTTAGTCAGCACTATTTGCACCCGCAGGCCGCAGTCCTTAAGCCATTGGTAGCATTCCAAATCACTTTCCATGGGCTTATGGCGAATATCGATTAGCTGGCATACCAAGCCTAAATTATCGCTGCCGGAAAGATATTTGCTGATAAAGCCGGACCATTGCTCTTTATTGTTGCGATTGGTCTTAGCAAAGCCATAGCCGGGCAAATCAACCAAATAGAACTTTGCTCTTTCATCCAAGCCCTCATCCGTGCGCTTGGCTTCCAGCTCATAAAAGTTGATGGTTTGCGTCTTTCCGGGAGTGGCACTGACTCTGGCTAAGCCATTACGACGGCATAAAGAATTGATTAAAGAAGATTTGCCAACATTACTACGACCAATAAAGGCTACTTCAATCATGCGGGTAGGCGGATATTGGTCGGCCCGCACTGCGGAGGCAACATATTTAGAACGAATAATATCCCAATTTTCTTTACTCATGAGCTTCCTCCAAGGCTACTTGTAGCACATCATCTAAATGCTCAACGGGTATAAATTGCATTTGCTTGCGTACATTGTCGGGCAGCTCGTCCAAATCCTGCAAATTGCGTTTGGGCAGCAGCACCGTCTTCACGCCATAGCGATAGGCAGCCAACATTTTTTCCTTGATGCCACCCACGGGCCAAACCTTGCCAGAAAGAGTGATTTCGCCGGTCATAGCCAGCTTGCCCTTGACTTTTTTGCCGGTCAAGGCAGAAACCATTGCCGTTACCATGGTCACACCTGCGGAAGGCCCGTCCTTGGGCACAGCGCCCTCGGGCAGATGGATGTGTAAATCCATGGTTTCGCTAAAGTTTTCTTCTAAGCCCAGGGTTTTGGCGCGACTACGAATGTAGGTATAGCCTGCCTGAGCAGATTCCTTCATAACATCGCCCAATTGACCGGTCAAGGTTAAATTGCCCTTGCCCTTGAAGGCAAGCACCTCCACCTTCAAAAGCTCGCCGCCCACACTGGTCCACGCGAGGCCATTGCAGGTGCCCACAGAGGGCTCAAGACTAATATCGTCGTCCATAAAGAGCACCTTGCCAAGGTACTTCTCCAAATTCTTTTCGGTTACCTGCGCAGTTTTTTTCTTGCCCTGCACAATGGTATAGGCAATTTTGCGGCACACGCCAGCCAGCTTGCGCTCCAAATTACGCACACCAGCCTCACGCGTATAATCATGAATCACGCGACGAATAGCCTTTTCACTCAAGGATACCTTGTAATTCTCCAAGCCGTTCAGCTTGATTTCCTTGGGCAAAAGGTGTAATTGCGCAATTTTCACCTTTTCCTCGTCAGTATAGCTGCTCAATTGGATAATTTCCATGCGGTCGCGCAGCGCCGGGGGAATGGTTTCCACCGTGTTAGCAGTGACAATCCAAAAGACATTGGATAAATCGAAGGGGAATTCGATAAAGTGGTCACTAAAGGAATGGTTTTGCTCCGGATCCAGCACCTCCAAAAGCGCGGAGGCCGGGTCACCGCGGAAATCCGCAGCCATTTTATCCACCTCATCCAAGAGGAACACGGGGTTCATGCAGCCTGCAACCTGCATACCATGGATAATGCGACCGGGCATGGAGCCGATATAGGTGCGGCGGTGGCCGCGAATTTCGGCTTCATCACGAATGCCTCCCAAGGATACGCGGGTAAACTTGCGGCCGATAGCCTTAGCAATGCTAAAGGCTAGGCTGGTTTTGCCCACACCCGGAGGTCCCACCAAACACAGTACTGGGCCACGAGTACTCTTGGACAAAGCGCGCACTGCCAAGTATTCCAAAATGCGCTCCTTTACCTTCTTTAGGCCATAATGGTCCGCATCCAGTGTTTTTTGCGCCAGCTTCAAATCAAAATTATCCTCAGTAAACTTGCCCCAGGGCAAGGAGAGCAGTGCATCGATATAGCTACGGATAACAGCGCCCTCGGGCGTCATCGGCGGCATCTTCACAAGGCGATTAAACTCCTTGTTCAGCTTGGCCTCCACGTCCTCGGGCAGCTTGAGCTCGGCAATTTGGCGCTTGTACTCGGCGATTTCGCTTTGCACATCCTCGGCCTCGCCCAGCTCCTTGCTGATGGCTTTAATTTGCTCACGCAAATAATATTCCTTTTGATTTTGCTCTACCTGCTCGTGCACCTGTTGGGAAATATGCTTAGCAACGCTGGCAATCTCGCGCTCTCTGGTAAGGAGCTCGTATAAATAACGCAAGCGCTCATTGATGAGAGCCTGCTCCAAAACCTTTTCTTTTTCTTCCAAGGAAATCGGCAAATAGCCAGTCATCATATCGGCTACCTTGCCGGTGTCAGGCTGCGCTTTAAAGGCCTGCACCACCTCGGCATTAATTTTCTTGGTCACCAGCACCCATTGCTCAAAGGATTCCAGCAGCAAGCGGCGCAAAGCCTCCTCCTCGGTAGCATCACCGGCTATGCCGAGGACAATATCGCCCTGACCTACAAAAAAGTCGCTGTCGTTTTGGTGTACCTCGGTTACTTGGCTAAGCCGAATACGATCCAAGCCTTCCACCAAAATGCGCATCGCACCACTTGGCAGCTGCAGCTGTTGCTTGACCTCGGCTACAACACCCCAGCCACACAAATCCTCAGTCGTGATATCGCTACGATTAGCATCACGTTGAGCAGTCAAAATAATCTTTTTATCAGCATCCATTACTGCTCGCACAGCAGCCATGGATTTTTCGCGGCCCACGTCCACATTTACCAGCATACCCGGCAAAACTAAAAGGCCACGTAACGGCAATAAGGGTTTCGTTATCATTGCAGTAGAATTTATTGCTTCACCCATCTAAACCCTCCTTTCAGTAATCAAGAATAGAAAAGGGGAAGGCTCCTTATGCATCCTTCCCCTTACTTTATAGTTTAATCTTCCACAATCATTTGTGGTTCACAATGCTCACGCACAGTGGCTTCAGTAACGATGCACTTCTTCACATCGTCACGGGAAGGAACATCATACATTACATTGCGCATAATGGACTCAATTATTGAGCGCAGTCCGCGAGCACCGGCATTACGCTTCAAAGCTTCTTCAGCAATTGCATCTAAAGCGGCGGGCTCAAACTCCAGCTCTACTCCATCCATCTCTAAGAAGCGTTGATATTGCTTAATCAGTGCATTGCGAGGCTCGGTGAGAATCTTCACCAAAGCAGCCTTATCCAAGGAATTTAAGGTCACCACTACGGGCAAACGACCTGCAAACTCAGGAATAATGCCAAATTTCATAATATCCTCGGGCAGCACCTTATCAAAGGCTTCATTGATATTAACCTCTGTCTTTTTGCGAATATCCGCGCCAAAGCCCAGGTTCTTTTTACCAACACGAGCATTCACAATATGCTCCATACCCGCAAAGGCACCGCCACAGATAAAGAGAATATTAGTGGTATCAATATTGATAAATTCTTGATGGGGATGCTTGCGCCCACCCTTGGGCGGCACGCTAGCCACAGTACCCTCCAGAATCTTCAGCAATGCCTGTTGCACGCCTTCACCGGAAACATCACGCGTAATGGAAACGTTTTCGGATTTGCGAGCAATCTTATCAATTTCGTCAATGTAGACAATACCGCGTTGAGCAGCCTCCACATCATAATCAGCATTGCTAATAAGCTTGAGGAGAATATTCTCCACATCCTCGCCCACATAGCCAGCCTCTGTCAAGGTAGTAGCATCGGCAATAGCAAAGGGCACCTGCAAAATCTTGGCCAGCGTTTGTGCCAGCAGGGTTTTGCCGCTGCCGGTGGGGCCAAGCATCAGAATATTGGACTTTTGCAGCTCCACATCTCTTTCAGCCTGAGGATGCTGCACTTCATAATTAATGCGTTTATAATGGTTATAAACAGCCACGGAAAGAGTCTTTTTGGCTTCATCCTGGCCGATTACATATTCATCTAAAATAGCCTTGATTTCTTTCGGTTTTGGCAGCTCGTTAATATCGGTACCATTCTCTTCAGCTGCCTGCTGCTTATCCTCGTCAAGCATATCTTTGCAGAACTCGATACACTCATCGCAGATATACACGCCACGACCGGCAATCAGTCTGCGCACCTGGCTTTCGCGTTTACCGCAAAAGGAACAGCACAGTTCCTTGCCTTGACCATCGTCAAAATTCATCTCGTAAATCTCCTTGGTATCTTATTCTGCTGATTTGCTACGGCTCACAACCTCATCAATCAGGCCGTATTCCTTTGCTTCCTTGCTGGTTAGGTAGTGGTCACGCTCGGTATCGGCGGCAATCTTTTCCACGCTTTGGCCGGTATGCTTGGCCAAAACCTCGTTCATTTCCTGACGAATGCGCAGGATTTCGCGAGCGTGGATTTCGATTTCCGTGGCCTGGCCCTGGGCGCCGCCCAGAGGCTGGTGAATCATTACCCTAGAGTAAGGCAGCGCAAAGCG
>USBV01000085.1 GCA_900553055.1 uncultured Phascolarctobacterium sp. | reverse complement strand
TCTTATAGCTGTATTCACCAAAGCAGCGGATAGGAATATCCATATCCAGGCCGACGCGTAAGTCCACTATGCGAAAGGGAATGGGGCTGGCGGTGCCATACTTATTACCAATGATTTCCTTGGTATTGAAGTAGTACACGCGTTGGTCCTTGCCCGGGTCGCCGCCATAGGTGAAGCGTTTACCGATTTGGGCAAAAACGTTCTTCACGCTTTGCATATTCAGTCCATCGGCAAAAAGGGACGGTTCGGTGGATTTGTCATAAACATATTCACCGGGCTCCGAACAAATATCCACTACCTTACCACTTTCTACAATGATCATGCACTGACCATCATTAACAGCGATGGTGGAGCCGTTGCTGATGATATTATCCTCGGCGCTAGTGTTGGAGCTGCGGCCACGGCTGGAAACACGCTTCATGCCCTTTGCTACCAGTACATCCGGCTTTAGGCTTTCGCAATAGATAAACTCCTTCCATTGGTCGCCCAAAACGCCGCCCACGGCACCCATGCCTGCTTTAATTAATCCCATAGTAAAATCCTCCTTTGTCCTGTTAGAAGCTATCCTTCCAAAGCTTCATTATAGATACCTTTATTAAAAAACTTTCATCACATCTTATCGGTCTATAAACGTAATTATTATACTATTCGGCAGTCACTCTTTGCAAGATTCTAACAAAGCATCCGCCCATATTCCGTATTAGTATTATAATAGCATGATCAATTAGCAAGAAATGGCCCTCTAAAAATGCCCTTCCTACCCAAAATGTGCCTTTGGGGTGGGGCTTTGTTCTGGCATATTTGCTATAATACAATTAGAAGGCTAGCTTTGCCTCCAAATTTTGGGGCAGAGTTCAGACGGCTCAATTGACAAATTACTATTAAACCAACAAAGGGAGGTATATATTATGGGTTTCAAAAGCTTAACTATGGGTCTCGCGCTGGCGCTGCTCATCAGTGCACCTTTAACCACGGAAGCAAGCGTTTATGAAAAAGAAGCAAGTATGGAGTTCAATACAATTGATGTGCAGATTGGCAAAACTGGTGATTTTGTGGAGCTGCAGAATCATTATATTGTAAAGCGTGATTTGGCCTTCGTTTGCGGAAGGGATTATGTAAAGCCCTGCTTTAGCAAAAAGGGTATTACCTTAAGGAATGAGGAGGCTCAAGCTGTGGCCTTTGGTGCTATGCAGCTGGAGAATGGCAAGCACACTGCTACCGGCAATGATGAATATGCCTATAAAGCTAAGGGTGTAGTATATGAGGAATGGGAGCTGCCCGGTGTCTATGAAAATAAAAAATACATGCAGGCTTATCTGGAACTGCAAAAGGAAATTGCAGCTATTTATGACGCCTATGCAGCGGTGGAGGATTTCTATCGCGACAACAAAAATAGCCCCAGAATCGATGCCAAAACATTGCAGGCCTTGAAGGAAAAAAACAGCAAGCTGAGCAATATTTATCGCACCTTGGAGAACATGGAGCTCTTTTGGCAGCATGGACGCAAATTGGTCCTGACCGGTGATGATGTAAACTTCCGCAGCGCTCCCTCCACTAGTAGCGAGGTGCTGGACTCCCTGCGCCTCAATGAGGAGCTGTATCCTGTGACCGGTGAAATTTTAGAAATTGAAGGCCGCAGATGGGTGCAGGCCATCAATGCTAAGGGGCAGGATGGCTATGTAAGTGCTGATTATGTACAACTTACGGACTAAGTGTATATTGACAGGCTTATGAGCAAGCATCAAGAGTTCAGTGAAGGATAAGAGGCGATAATTATGTTGAAGAAAATTTGTAAGAGCTTGGGCGTTCTAGCTACAGCAGGCCTGCTGCTTTTGCAGGGTGTGGGCATTGCCGAGGCAGGTGTTTTAAAGGTAGGAACAAGGGCCTATCCCTACGGAGAAATTTTGGCTCAGGTGCAGCCGGTGCTGGCTGAGTAGGGGGTGGAGCTGCAGATTAGGACCTATGCTGATGATTTTAGTGCAGAGCACTTGCCCCTTTTGGATTTGCTGGAGGGGGAAATCGATGCCACATTCCACCAAACCGAAAGCTCCATGCGAGCCTTTACCCAAGAGCATGGCTTGAACATTAAGCCTGTTTGCTCCGTATTTATGGAGCCAATGGGCATTTATTCCGCGCAGGTAAGTAGTCTTGCAGACGCTTGGGACGGCTCCCAGGTTATCATTCCCAATAATGGTTATGCCGGACGTGCTCTGATGCTGCTGCAGGATGTGGGTATTCTCAACGTCAGAAAAGAAGCTGGTTATAACGCAGGCTTTGAGGATATTGAAAAGATGGTGCGCCCCTTTAAGGTAATTTTGGTGGACCCCGAGGCTATGCCTGCCAATTACCAAAACTTTCAGCTGGCAGTTATGGATTATAATCAGGCCAAGGCAGCCAAGCTGGACCTTACTAAGGCAGTTTATGTAGAAAATGGTGCTAATCCCTATGCGGCCATTGTAGCAGTTAGGGATGGGGACCAAAAGAAGGAGGATATCAAAAAGCTGGTGGCGGCTTTGCATGCTCCCAATATGGCCGATTTTATCAACTATAATTACGAAGGTCATTATATTGCCGCCTTCTCCACCGATTACTAAGCTTGGTTAAAAGGTAATTTGCCAAGGAGGGATGTTTCATGGGCATAAAAGGGATACTTTTAGCGGGACTTATGGCTCTATGCTTAGGCGTAAGCAGCCTTGCTGCCGCGGATGGAATCTATGTGAAGAGGGATTCTATGGGCAGGGAAATCGGTCAGCTGCTATATATTGATACGGATTTTGGGGCGATTACCGAGGTTACTACCTGCGCTTATAAAAATGGTGAGCCTTCGCTGACCGATGTGGATATCTTTAGGGGAACAGGCATCTTTGTGGCAGAGGGTATTTGGCTGACCAAGGGCGTGAGCTCCGTAGGCCCGCGGGATATACAGGTGAGGGATGTTTTCTATATGAGGGAGCTAAAGGGTAAAGACATTTTGCTCAGCTTTCCTGACCAAGGTGGCACCAGAACCCAGCCCGATATCGCCGGCCTTTATCAGGCCTTTGAGGACACGGCCATTGCTACTCCGGATATGGGACGCATTTTGCTGGAGCAGATTGGCTCAGAGCTAACTCTGTTTGACTTAAATAAAAAGGGCGTCCTCTGTAATTATGCTGGAGAAATAGTTAGTCCTAATAGGGCTTATACTCAGGTGCCCTTGCAAAAGACCTGCCATAAATATGAGGTTTTTAATAAAAATAGCAAAATTGTAATGACCTATTTAGTGGCAGAGGATTTAAGCGAAGCATATCGAGTGAAGTCCGATGGTGAAGCCCTGCAAATTTATGCCCGCGGTGGTTCGGGCTGAGCTTATCTGTTAGCTTAACATAATTTAATACGTAAAAAAAGCTTCGGTGAAGCGTCTAAGTATAGCGTCTCGCCGAAGCTTTTTCAAATATTATCCTCTAAAAATTCCATTTCACCGCAGTGCTATTAATATAGCCCTGATCCCCGTCAGCTGTGATGACCTCCACATAGCCCTTGCTCTTGCCATCGTTAGCAGGAGTCATGGTGTGCAGGAGCTCACCCTTGGCGACTGTGGTCACTAGGCAATCAGGCTGGTCATTGTTTGGGGTTTCCGTGATTTTGGCATCATCCTGGGTAACAGAAACAGTGAAATCCTGATTTCTCCAATAGTTTCGCATAAAAAGTAGCTTAAAGTAGGGGTGCCAATACCTGCTGAGTACCTTTTTCACCTCGCCGGCAGTATTGGCATTAGGATTCTGTTTATACTCCTTTTCCGGCTCAGCTAGCTCCACATCCAACTTATAAATGCTTCTCACGGTTAAAATATAACCATCCATGTATCTTTTGTTGGCAAACACAGCATCCATTTTGCTTTCATCGGCAATGGTGCCCGTGCCGGAGACCACAACTTCCCCGGGTTCGAGCACTGATGTATAATCACTTATTTCCATGGCCCCAAAGGCAATGGCTTCGGCTTGTTCCGTAGAAAGCTGAATACCTTTTTTTGAAAGTAGGGAAGCACATAATTGTTAACAGCCCGTGCCGCTAAATCCTTTGATAAACTAATAGAAGCATTGTAGCTTTGAAAGGTTTCGTCATAGCCAATATCCTTTTTGAGGCAAAAAGACTCATCCTGCATGGATGTAGTAAAAGAAGCTGCCTGAGCCAAGCTGGCGAAGGAAGTTAGCATGCCTGCTGCCAAAATTCCTGCTACATATTTTTTAATCTTCATAATACAACCTCCTCTAAACCACTGCCATGAAGGCAATTAAAATTGCAAAGGCAAGCATACCCCGCCACAACCATTTGAAGCCCATGCCGATCAATTGGGCAACCTCCTTTTCAAAGGGAGCACTGATGATATCGCCCAAGGAGCCATTGGGTTGAATGATATGCATAATGGGGAAATCAAAAATTGTGAGACGGGAGAATTTTACAAACCAAACCAGGGTCACGGGCACAGAGATGCACCACCAGGCGGCGATAGTGCTATATTCGACCTTGGCGTTCATCACCGCACCAAAGAGCCAAGCCAAAGCCACGGGCAGCAAATTCAGGCCTGCAAACAAAGCCATTTGCTTTGTCAAGCGTGACGAACTATAGAAGCTGAGCTTCACGAACTGGTCCTGACCTTTGATTTTTTCCACAAACTGAGGCACCAGCGTTTCCACTGCCTCGACCTTTTGCAGCACCAGCTTGTCTCCTTGAGCACGCTCCGCTTTCACAACCTCGGATTGCAGATATTTATTCTTCAGCCGTTGACGGGTGCTGTTGCCAAAAACGGTGCAGAAAACAATGGCCAAAAAGGCACCTAAAATCCCGGTCAATATTTCCGGCTCCTCCACCTTGAAGCCAAGCAAAAGTGCATAAAAGGCTGCCGTGCCAAGGGCAGTGTAAAGAGCCGGCTCAATATACCAGGGACGGGTTTTGATTTGCTTGTTGACCTTCACGGCCAAGCGCCCCGTCTGTCCATTGATGGCCAGCTTCAGGCCCTGCCCCTGCCATACATAGGCGGGCAAGAGGGCACTCAAGGACCAGCTATCCCCTTGCAAATGGGAATGCACATCCAAGCCAGCGGTCTGCAGTGTTTTTTCAATAGTTGGCAAATAGGCCTCCTGAATTTCTTCAAGGGTGCGCTGCTCCAAGGCCTTGGGTCCCAAATCCTGCAGCTTGGCCCGCTGTCCGGCGATGAAGCCATATGCAAAGGGCTGGGCCTTGGTCCAATCAAAGGGCTCCATGGCATTGAGCACCGAGTTGTCCATTTGCTCGGAGGCATTGACGGCCACATTTTCCACATAGCCGGCGCAGCGATATTTTCTGTGGCTGCCATCACGAAAGACCTGGCAACTCACACTGCCCTGCACCACCTGATAGGGCAGATAATAGGCAGCTAGCTGCTTGCAGTGCTGGCTGATGATTTGGGCTTCCTTGGTGTCCTTGTTTTTGGCTAGCCATTTATCCAGCGAGCCCGGGCTTCTTGTGGCGTGATGTAAAAGGGAATAATTATTTCCGGGAAATATTCCTGCTGATTAAATTCCTTGCACACCAGCTTGCCACCGCAGAAATCACATTTGGCAGTGACCTCGCCCTCCGGCAGCACCACCTCGGCACCGCAATTGGCGCAGGATACAATTTCTGCCTGCAAATCTTGCTGAACTGCAGTCTACTGCAGCCTGTGCCGCTGCTGCTCCCGCCAATGCTTGACAAAGTCCAAGGTAGTATTCACGTCCGTATGGGCACCGCAGTGCTGGCAGTGATAATTTTGATGAATGATGTCGAATTCTGCCGGAGCGCCGCAGCTCTGGCAAGCAATATAAAGAGGAGAATTTTCCAGCTTTTGGCCTCGCACAGCGTTGCGGGCCTGCTCCCGCAATTCCTTTAGCCTTGCTCTTTCATCCATGATAGTGTTCCTTTCACCATTCTTTCATGCTACAGTATAGCAAAAATTGGAATATAGCGCACCACCCCAAGCAGCTATTTAGGGTAGGTTGCAGAAAAAATACACAAAAAGCTTGGGCGGAGTACCTTGGAGATGCACATCAAAGCTTTTTGTGTTTTTATACAGGATAATTGAATATAATTTTTTTAAAGCTCTTGCAAACTGAGAGTTCTAAATAGTATAATTATTATAGCGATAAATTACCCAGAGGGGTAAAAGCTTTGTTAATAAATGTTCAATAAAAGCTTCAATAAAATGAAAAAGCTTCCAGTGGAATTAAGGGAGGATTTGATTATGGGATTAATTAAAGCTGGTATGGGAGCAATTGGTGGCGTATTGGGCGACCAATGGAAAGAGTTTATTTACTGCGAAAGCCTGAAGCCGGATGTACTGGTAACCAAGGGCAGAAAAAGAACTTCTAGCCAGGGCCGCAGCTCCAACACCTCTGCTGAGGACAACATTATCAGCAATGGCTCCACCATCGCAATTAACGATGGTCAATGTATGGTTATTGTAGAAAATGGCAAGGTTGTGGAAATTTGCTCGGAGCCCGGTGAATTCGTTTATGACAAATCTACCGAGCCGTCCCTCTTTGCCGATGGACTGAATGTGCAAAGCGTGAAGAACGTTTTTGCCCAAATCGGTAAACGCTTCACCTATGGTGGCGACCCGGGCAAGGACCAAAGGGTGTACTACTTCAATACCAAGGAAATCATTGGTAATAAGTATGGCACCGCCAGCCCCATTCCCTTCCGCATAGTGGACCTACGGGTCGGCCTGGATATGGATATTCCTATCCGCTGCTTTGGTGAATACAGCTATAAGA
>USBV01000084.1 GCA_900553055.1 uncultured Phascolarctobacterium sp. | reverse complement strand
AATGGGCTTATTGGTTTTGCCCAATTCCTTTAAAAGCTCAAAGTTCTGCATGTTGCGGGCGCCAACCTGAAGCAAGTCCACGTCTTCAACAAAGCGCTCAATCTTGTCGGCGGACATGATTTCGGTACAAATCGGCAGGCCGCTTTCCTTACGCGCCGCCTTGAGATAATCCAAGCCCAGCTCCTTTAAGCCTTGGAAGGAGTACGGAGAGGTGCGAGGCTTGAAGGCGCCGCCGCGCAGCAAACTAGCGCCGCCCAGCTTCACCGATTTTGCAACCTCAATAATCTGCTCCACGCTTTCAACAGAGCAAGGACCGGCGATAACCTGAATTTTGCGCCCACCAATGGGTACGCCAGCTACGTTAATAACGCTGTCATCAGGATGAAAGGCGCGATTAGCACGCTTAAAGGGCTCCTGCACGCGCATAACCTTTTCCACGGCGTCATCAATGCGCAGCATGTTCATATCTAAGGCGCTGGTATCGCCGATAATGCCAAAAATGGTCATGTTCACGCCATTAATTTCGTTAATCTGGAAGCCCTGACGCTCCAGATTGGCTTTCATTTTTGCTTTACTGTCCTCGGGTGCTCCTGGTTTGAATACAATTACCATAAAATCTCTCCTTTTTTCTACTTCCTCGTAGAACCGGTTAAAGATATTCCAAGATTAATTTTGCTATAAAAAAACAGGCTCCGTAAAAGAGCCTGCTTAAAAAGCATTGTGAAGGTGTATATACAAATACTATTAAAGGCTTCTATTACGTTCACTGCCATATACTTTTTTACATGCCAAATAACCGGTGCTAAAGTAATAGCTAAAGACCGGTGCATAATAAAAGCCGTATTCAATTGCAGTGTTCATTTTGATAGAATCCATTATATTCACCTGCAAAATAATCTTTTCGCTATATTCAGCGATTAGAATAATTTTACTGCTACCGCTTTATGCCGTCAAGCAGAATTTTGCACTTTTGTTTCATTTTTGCTTTTTCTGACAAAAGTGTAACGGAGGTTACAATTCTCTTATTCCATTAAACAGCATCATCACCGCGCCAACGAGAACAATCATTAAGGACAGCCTACGGAAAAGGTGCTGGTTAAGGTATCGGAACATGCGCTCGCCAGCCAGCACACCGATAAAGGTGGCGGGAATCATGCTATAAAGATAGCTCCAATCCCCCACGGTGCCAATATTGCCAGCCCAATAGCTGGCACCCACCATGAGCACGCCGGTCACGCCAAAAATCCAAATCATGTTGGCGCGCATCTCGGTTTTATCGGTGCGCTCGTTGAGAAAATAAAGCACCAGAGGCGGGCCACTAACGCTGGTACAGGCGCCAAAAAAGCCGCTCAAAATGCCAGCTCCCAAGCGGCCTGCAGTTTTGTTTTTAATTGGCACCGTGTACTGCAGGCTCATCAGCGCTGTTGCCAAAAGCAGCACCACTCCCAAGAAAATTTGCAGATGGGTGATGGAAATAAAGTGCAGTACCTTACTGCCCGGCAGCATGCCCACGAAGCTGCCAATGCTAGTCAAGGCCACAGTTTTCCAATTAAATTCGCCCCACACCCGCCACATAGTTAGGATGCGCAGCACCACAGTGAGCACTAGGATGAAAATGATGGCCCACTTCACAGGCATAATCATCGCTAATAGCGGCGTGGCCACGAGGGCGAAGCCAAAGCCGGACACAGTTGCAAAGAAGGAGCCGATGAAGATGATGAGCCCGGCTAATGTTAAATTATATAAATCCATAGTAAATACAAACCCCTCTTCTCTATTTGTAAACAACACAAAAAGCAAAGCTACCCGCGCAGGGTAGCTTACAGCTTATTTTTTCTCTTCAATCAGGTAGGTCCAGCCATTTTCCTGGCGCACCTTGCCCTCTTTCATCAGATGGCCCAGTGCACGCTTAAAGGCCGCCTTGCTGATGCCAAACTTTTGCTTGATAATCTCCAGCGGCGTGCTGTCGCAATAAGGCATGCTGCCATTGCGCTGCACTAAATAAGCATAAATATCCTCAGCATCGGCTACCAACGCATTTTCCTTTTGCAAGCGCATGGAAATATTGATGCGTCCATCCTCGCGCAAATACGTTACACGGCCTGTAATTTGTTGACCAAAGTCCAAACGACCGCCCGGAACCTCGCTACGATGCAAAAAGGCAATAAAGCGTTGCGTAGTAAAGATAAAGAATCCCTCGGGCAGAATATTATAAATCGTGCCGGTGACCTTGTCGCCCACCTTCAAGCCCTCGGCAGGCTTGGCAGCACGCTGCATATCCTCTTCCACGCGCATGGTCACAGCTTGACGACCGCTCTTATCGCGATACAGCTTTACCCACACCAGTTGTCCCTCGCTTACGTGGCCACGCATTTGGCTATAGGGCAAAAACACACCGCGCTCCGCGCCAATATCCACAAAGCCACCATCGCGCGTAACGCTGATAACGCGTACATAACCCAGCTGGCCTTCGCGCATTTTGGGCAGCTTCATGCTGGCAGTGAGTCGCTTGCTGGGGTCCAGGTATAAATAAACCTTAACCTCATCGCCCTCCTTAACTTCGGCAGTTTGCTGCAACTTGTGCAGCAAAATATCGTCATCCGTATTACCTGTGCCGCCATCTAAAAAGGCGCCCATTTCACCCAAGCGCACTACCTTTAAAGTCACTACATCACCGGGGCGATATTTAGTATTATTCTGTACTACCACGGGCTTTTTCACAAATTTACACATGGGCTTTTTATTATTCAGCATCTTCACTCTCCACAAAGGCTTCGGAGGGAGCATCAGCCCACAGCTGCTCCAGATTGTAAAAATCGCGCTCTTCTTCCAAGAAAATATGCGCAACCACATCGCCGTAATCCAAAAGCACCCAACGGGAATCCTGATAACCCTCCTTGTGAGTGGGGAACGCACCTGCTTCGCCCAGCTTATCTTCAATATTATCGGCAATGGTGCGCACCAAGGTGGTGTTGCTAGCACTGCAAATTACATAATAATCAGTTACGGGGGACAAGCCCTCCATATTCAAAAGTAAAATATCCTTTGCCTTTTTATCGCTGGCAGCAGCGGCAATTTTAGTTGCTAATGCTTTAGTATCCATGTAAAATCCTCCTTTTTTCACGTTGCAATCACACTAGTTAATTCTTTTTACTGTTTCTCTCACGATATATTTGCTCCCTATCCTTGGGCTGCAAATGCTCACGTGGTGCTTCTTCCTCAGCCTTGGGCTCATCCTCGGTCTTTTCCTTGATATATGGTATGCCCAGCTCATCCAAGGATTTATTTACAGCAGCTCTATCCGCTGACCAATAGCTAACACCTGTGGAATCATCAAACTGACCATACAGCATACAGCTACGCATTTTGTCATCACCAAAAAGCTTGAAGCTGTTGGCTGCCTTCAACATGGTCAGTGTATTCAAATCTGTGTGAATATATTTTTCCAAAGTCGCCAACAGGCTGCTGATTTTGGTTACGTTTTGTACCGAAAACATTTGCTCAGCCGCAGCCTTGAGGAACTTTTGCTGGCGTTGCACGCGACCAATATCGCCCAACTCATCACTACGGAAGCGCACATATTTGCCCGCCGTGGCACCATCCATATGCTGGTAGCCATGCTTAATATCTATGACCAGATTAGCGTAGGGGTCCTCATAATGCATATCCTTGTCAACATATATATCAACGCCGCCAATTAAATTGACCACATCAATAAAGCCACGCCAATCAGCCAAGCAATAATAGTGAATAGGCACTCTAAGCAAATTTGCTACAGTTTGCTTTGCCATCACGGCGCCGCCATAGGCATAAGCAGCATTAATTTTATCGGGGTCCTTGTGCCCCGGCAAAACCACCTTAGTGTCGCGAGGAATGGACAAAAGCGATACCAAATTCTTTTGCGGGTCAAAGCTGAGCAAAATAATGGCATCAGTTCGCTTGGGCTCCGATTCGGCCGCCTCGCTATCACCGTCGTCAATACCAAGCAGCAGCACATTAATGCGCTCATTCAGCTTTTCATCCTTACGAATGGTGTCATCGGCAGCAGCAACCACATTCTTTTGCGGCGGATTGATAAAGGTATCAAAAACCCAAACGCTACCCCAGAATAAGCCTGCTCCAAATAAGCCTATTATTACCAAGAACAATAAGAGCCTTCCCCAGCGCAGCTTGCGCTTTTTGTGGGGCGGGGGCCTTTGCTCCTCGTTTTGCATATCTTCCATAAATTACTCCATCTAAATTCCTATTACTTAGCCTTAGCTGCCAAAATCAATTCATTATAGCCACGAATGCAATGCGGATGAATCAATAGCCCACCCTCCAACAAATAACGAATGGTATTGCCATAAGCCAAAAGCATGGCCTTATCCAAATCCTTGCGTGCCAGCTTGCGCAGCTCCTCCACACCGGGGAAATCGCGGCCCGGCTCAATCATATCAGCCAAATATACTACCTTGGCTAAAGCAGTCATGCCGTCGATGCCCGTGGTGTGATACAAAATGCCATCAAGAATTTCTTGGTCAGCCACGCCATATTTGTGCATAGCGTTATACACGCCCAGCTTAGCATGCAGCAAAATGGGCTGATGCAGCTCCACTTCGTCAATGGGTAGGCCCAGCTCCTGGCATTTGGCAACGCTCTCCTTGCTGGGCACCTCGCGTCCACAATCGTGCAGCAGAGCAGAAACGGCAATTTTTTCCGTAGGCAGCCCATGCGCTTCGGCCAGCTTAAGTGCTGTTTCATACACATTTACCGAATGCTTGTAGCGTTTACCGGGAATACTATCCTTGAGCAGCTCTTGCATTTCTTCCAAAGTCATCATTTTTTATCTCCCACTTTACAACCGTATAAACCATGCTCATAAATATAGTTTTCTACAGCCTTGGGTACAAAGCCTGCAAGGCTTGCCCCCTGGCGAATGCGCGTGCGAATTTCTGTGGACGAAATATCGTAGACAGGCGTATCCAAAAGCAAAACGCGCTGCTTCGCGCCCTCTCCCAAATGACGCACCAATTCATCCATAGCATCCTCATACCCTGGTCGCCACACCGCAACGAAACGCGTCAGCTCCAGCATTTCTTCAATATTATGCCATGTGTGCAGCTGAGCCACACTGTCAGCACCAATAATAAAATGCAGCTTCTTATCGGCATAAAGCTTATGCAGCTGCCGAATGGTATCGATAGTATAGGAAACGCCACTGCGCTTCAGCTCCATATCCGACACAATAAAATGGGGATTATCTGCCACGGCCAGCTCGGTCATAGCATAGCGAGCCTGCGCCGGTGCAAAATCCTGCCCCAGCTTGTGCGGCGGCACATAGGCAGGGATGAAGATAATTTTTTCCAAATCCATGCTTTGAAACACATGCTCCGCCATGCGCAGATGCCCCATATGAATGGGATCAAAGGTCCCGCCTAAAATTCCCAAGCTTTTGCCAGCCACAGCCATCCTCCCCCATGCCCTTATAAAAACCAGCACTGAATTATCTTATCATATTATTATATCAATTACTAAAGTATTCCACAACCTTTTGCAGCAGAATAATTGCTAAAACCATTAAAAGTAGTAAAATGCTGCGATCGCGCAAATCAAAGCGTGTCTTGGGCTTGCGTAAAAAGGCTAGCATGGCCTGCCAATATTCGCTCAAGCTAACATTATGCTTTTCGTTTTTATGCTTGCAGGGTTCTATATCCCGCAAATAATTCTTTCTGCTCATGCCAACCTCTTTTGCTTACCGCAAATATAATAATCACGTGCCAGCCACATTGTGAAAAAGACAGTAGCACGAGCCACTGTCTTTCACCTTTTACTATTATTATACTACATTTTAAGCATTATTCATAGCGCAAAGCCCCTTTATTCGTAACGCAATGCGTCGATGGGGTCCAAAAGCGCTGCTTTGCGTGCAGGATAAATGCCAAAAAAGAGACCAATGCCGATGGAAAAGACCACGGCGATAACGATTGCCCACACAGAAATCACTGTGTTCCAGCCAGCAAATTCGCTGATGGCGAAACTTGCACCCACGCCCAGCACTACACCCAGGCCACCGCCCACGATGCCGATAACCATGGCCTCGAGCAAAAACTGCAGCAGGATATTGTTATAGGTTGCGCCTAAAGCCTTGCGAATACCAATCTCACGCGTGCGCTCGGTCACAGAAACGAGCATGATGTTCATGATGCCAATGCCGCCTACCAAAAGGGAGATAGCGGCGATGCAGCCCAGCAGCATCGTGATGCTGTTTGCCGTTTCCATCATCGTTTCCATAATAGCGGCCATGTTGCGCACGGTGAAGTCATCATAGGCTCCAGCCTTAATTTTGTGCCGTACCCGCAGCACCTCCTCTGCCTCTGCCTGAACATCATTAATCACGTTCTCATTTTCGGCCTGCAGCGTCACTCTTTGCACATAGGTAATGCCCATCATACGGTTCTGTGCCGTGGTCAGGGGGATGTAGACCACATCATCCTGGTCCTGACCCATGCCGCTTTGGCCCTTGCTTTTTAAAACACCAATGACCTGAAAGGGCGCCTTATTAATGCGCATCATTTTGCCCACAGGGTCGCCCTCCGGGAAGAGGCTATCGGCAACTGTTTTACCAATTACTGCCACTCTGTTGCGACTGGTCAAATCCTTATTGCGAAAGATGTGCCCATCTTCGATTTCCAAGCTTTGAATTTCAAAATTACTGGGTGTGGTACCCTCCACGCGGCTGGTCCAGTTTTGGTTACCCGCCACTAGCTGATAGCTTTTGTTAACGCTGGCACTCATGCGTGCAACGCCGTCCACCTGCTTCATAATAGCTTCGCCATCCTCATAGGTCAGCTTCGCGCCCTCGCCTGCGGCCAAACGGGCACCGGTAGCAGTGCGACCGCCGGCCGTAATCACCA
>USBV01000083.1 GCA_900553055.1 uncultured Phascolarctobacterium sp. | reverse complement strand
AAGGGCGGCTGCTGAATGCGGCGTCCCGGCACCGCCTTACGCCGCTCGTCCATAGCCCTAATCATATCGCTCACAATAGCGCCCTTAATGCCAAACTTGGTCAGCACTCGATGGGCCATGCCATCGCCTGCTGCCAAAAGTCCCCACAAAATCTGCTCGCTGCCCACATAATCGTGCTGCAGCTCATGCGCTAGATTAGCAGCCTCCTCCAGCACCTTTTGCGCGCGCTGGCTATATTGGGGCACGGTATTACCCTTTTTGCTGCCCTTTTCCATCCAGGACTCCAGCTCTTTTTTGATCTCATCCACATTTTCGTGGAGATGCTTAATAATATCGAAGCCCAGGCAGCCCTCGCATTCTAGCAGGCCTGCCAAAATATGCTCCGAGCCAATATGCTCGCTACCGCAATCCAAGGCCTTGGCTGCAGCCTTTTCCAGCACCTCCGTAGCACCTACACTAAAGCCATCCTTAGCCTTTTTCTTAGGCAGCGGTGCCTTTGCACCAAACAAATGGCGCAGCAAGTCCAATGCCTTCTCCGGCGTCATCGCACTGCCCCGCGTGCCCATGCCCGGAGGCAAAAATTCGCTGGCGCAATCCTCGCACAGCCATTTTTCCGAAGGATTATCGTTGACCACCATGACCATACGCACCACGGCCTGTTTTTTATGACAATTTTCACATAGCATCTATTTCACCTCCGCCCTTGGCTAGTCAGCAGGCTCATGGCCTGCTGGAGCACGACTTTCTTCTTCTTTTCATCCGCATCGATAATATGCAGCATGTATTGTAAAATGGCTGCTTCCCTTGCTGTCACTAGCTTTTGCGCCTCTAGGTGCTCCACTAGCTCACTTGCTGTCGGCTCCTTTTTAGGCTCTGGCACAGCCTTGGGCTCCATGCGCACAATGCGCACAAAGCCGCCGCTGCCACGGCGCGACTCCACCATAAAGCCACGCTCCGGCGTAAAACGAGTGCTGAGCACATAGCTAATCTGCGACGGCGCACAGCTTAAACGCTCCGCCAGCTCATTGCGCTGCACAAGCAAAGCATCCTCATGGTCTCGTAAAAGTTCACCTATAATAAAGCTTTCTATAGCATCTGCTAGATTTCTCATCTTGATCACCTGCGTAGATAATTATTCTAATTTACTATATGCTTCTATTATATTTGACTTTTCGA
This sequence comes from uncultured Phascolarctobacterium sp., assembly GCA_900553055.1. GTDB lineage: Bacteria > Bacillota > Negativicutes > Acidaminococcales > Acidaminococcaceae > Phascolarctobacterium_A. Next base: position 5,721 of record USBV01000083.1, on the reverse strand, counting down.
CTTTTAGCAAGGGGTTAGGCGGTGAAATTATTATGAAAAACAAAAAGGACTGTCGCACAGCTTCACGACAGCCCTAAAGAACAGTTTTCATTAAGCCTTTAAAGACTTTAACATTTGCATAGCTTGAATAATATCCTGCATGGTGCAGTTCTTCAATACATCCACGCTTTGCTCCTGCTTTTTCTCTTCTTCGCCAAAGACGATTTCATCAATACCGCAATTAAAAATTTTGGCCATTTTTACCAAGTTTTCCAAGGTCAAACCAGCTCTACCACTTTCAATATTGCTCATATGTGTTTGGGAAACACCAATCTCCTTAGCCAAAACCGTTTGATAAATATTGTTTTTCAAACGTAATGTTTTAATACGCAAGCCAATTTCTTTATAGTTTAATTCTTTTGCCATTTTTTCATCTCCCGTAAATTTTTAATACGCCCCTAAAACATACAGACCCTTCCAGTCCGGCAAATCTTACTAGCTTGTCCCTGCTCACGCTAACAAGCAGGCTCCTCCTTTCCCAAAAGACTATTACAAAACACATATACATCTTAACGGCTAATTGCCAATAACCATTCTTCCTTTACGCTTATGTATATCATACACCTTGTTAAAGATATATGCAAGAAAAATATTATTAACCTTAAGCTTATTTACAAACAAATTCACTCCACAAAAAAAGCTTCTCTACGACGACAAAGCCAACGCCGTAAAGAAGCTTTTATTATAGTATTTTTATTCAGCCAAAACCTGTTTTACCATATCCGGGAAATTACCAATAACGATATCAATGCCCAGTGCCTTGAGCTCACGCACTCTCGCTGCTTCGTTAACAGTCCAAGTGTTAATGGCAATGCCATGGCTCTTGATTTCGGCTACAGCCTCAGGGGTAAGGCTGCCATGATACGGATGATAAGCATATACACCCACGCCAGCTACATAAGCACCAGCATTGACAATCCAGCTTTCCTCTAACAGGCCATAGGGCAGCTCGGGTGCCAGCTCGCGCATGCACAGAATGCTATAATGATTAAAGCTAGAGATAATAACCTTCTTCTCCAAATGGTATTTTTGAATCAGCTCCCACACCTTTGCTTCAATGCCAGGATAGGGATAAACGCCGGTTTTAAGCTCGATGTTAGTTACCAAATCGGTGCCTGCAACCCACTCGCAGTATTCCTCAAAGGTGGGGATGGGGTTAACTCCCATTTGGCCTGCATAAATATAGGATGCGTCCAGCTTGCGCAGCTCCTCTAAAGTATAGTCACGTACAAGGCCAGTGCCATTGGTGGTTCTGTCCACCTTTTCATCATGGATTACCACAACCTGACCATCCTTGGTCATCTGTACATCTAATTCGATGCCGTCAGCGCCTGCTTCTAAAGCCTTTTTAAAGGCCAGCATGGTGTTTTCAGGATATTTACCGCTAAAGCCACGGTGCGCAAAATTTTTCATTTGTAAAACCTCCTATGCTACACTGCATACTTTTAATCATGTTACATATTATAAAACTAAGCACAGTCTGAGTCAATATGAAAAGGCTCCCATACATTATGTATAGAAGCCTTTATTTTTTAATGCAGCTCTAAGCCTTCCCCATCATCCCATTGGACAATTCTGTCCTCCTTAAGGGACTCCTGCACTAAAATGACACGTTGGTTAGCACTGCCACGAAAACGCAGATTAGGGTTCTTAAGCTCAATTACAAATTCTCCATCCACGAGCACATCAATGCAATTCAGCATCTGCTCGGTGATTTCCCACGGGCCAAGATTGCCGGTTAGCATATCCTGTTCAAAATTGTAACCACTGTAGCACCACACATCCTTGTGGGGGAACTTAGCCTTTACCCTTTGCAAAAATGGTGCCAGCACTGCCTGATTGGCAGGCTCAAAGGGCTCGCCACCTAAAAGGCTCAGGCCACGGATATGCTCGTTTTCCAGCAAGCTCAGCAGCTCTTCCTCCGTTGCCTCCGTAAAGGGCTGGCCGTAATTAAAATCCCAGGACTCCGGATTAAAGCAGCCCTTGCAGTGATGGGTGCAGCCACTGACAAAGAGGGACACTCTCAGGCCGGGGCCATTGGCAATATCTAGATTCTTAATCTCAGCATAATTCACGAGAGCTCACCTTCCTCTTCTAGGCAGTGCTTATAAATGCATTACCCTAGCTTTAATTTCCTTGGTCTTACCCACATTCCAGAAGTTTTCGCCTAAATAACCGCAGGTACGGCGGATAACAGTCATCTTGGAATGGTCCTTGTTGTGGCAAGCCGGGCATTCCCACTCATTATCATCGTTAATGGTGATTTCACCGTCAAAGCCGCACACATGGCAATAATCGGACTTAGTATTGAATTCAGCGTACTGAATATTGTCGTAGATGAATTTCACAACCTCCTCCAAAGCCTCGGTGTTGTGGCGCATGTTGGGGATTTCTACATAGGAAATAGCGCCGCCAGAGGAAATCTTTTGGAATTGGCTTTCAAATTTAAACTTGCTGAAGGCATCAATCTTTTCACGCACATCAACGTGGTAGGAATTGGTATAGTAGCCCTTATCGGTTACATCCTCGATGGTGCCAAAACGAGCCTTATCCACGCGTGCAAAGCGGTAGCACAGGCTTTCAGCCGGAGTACCGTAGAGGCCAAAGCCTAAGCCGGTCTTAGCCTTCCATTTTTCGCAGGCACCGCGCAGGCGGTTCATTACGCGCAAAGCAAACTCTTCGCCCTCCGGCGTAGTATGGCTTACGCCCTTCATCAGCTTGGTGACCTCATACAGGCCAATATAGCCCAAGGAAATGGTGGAATAACCATTCTCCAGGAACTTATCGATGGTTTCGCCCTTTTGCAGACGAGCGATAGCACCATATTGCCAATGCACGGGGCTAACATCACTGCGCACGCCCTTCAGTGCGTTATGACGGCACATCAAAGCTTCATAGCACAGCTCCAGGCGCTCGTCCAAAAGCTGCCAGAACTTTTGCTCGTCACCCTTAGCGATGATGCCGATTTGCGGCAGGTTCAGGGATACTACGCCCTGGTTGAAGCGGCCTTCAAACTTATAATTGCCATTTTCGTCCTTCCACGGGGACAGGAAGCTGCGGCAGCCCCTGGGGCTGAACACATTGCCCTCGTAGTTTTCGCGCATTTTCTTGGCGCTAATATAGTCAGGATACATACGCTTAGCACTGCATTTTACAGCCAAGCGAGTAATATAATCGTATTTGCCGCCCTTCAGGCAGTTCAGCTCATCCAGCACATACACCAATTTGGGGAAAGCAGGAGTTACATACACGCCCTTGTCGTTTTTAATGCCCTGCAAGCGTTGACGCAGAATTTCTTCTACGATCATAGCATTTTCCTTCAGATACGGATCATCCTCGCGCAGGTTCAAAAACAGAGTTACGAAGGGGGATTGACCGTTGGTGGTCATCAAGGTATTGATTTGGTATTGAATGGTTTGTACGCCACCCTTTAATTCGTAGCGCAAGCGTTCATTGGTCAGGCGCTCCAAGGTATCGGCATCAATATTGCCCTCGCTGGCCTCTAAAATGCTCTTTTTAAATTTATCGTAGCTACGGCGCAAATATTTGCCCAAATGGCAAATATCAACGGATTGACCGCCGTATTGGCTGGAGGCTACGGAAGCAATGATTTGCGTCATAACGGTGCAGGCTACCTGGAAGCTTCTGGGGCTTTCAATGAGCTTGCCATTCATAACAGTGCCGTTATCCAGCATATCACCGATATTAATCAAGCAGCAGTTAAAAATCGGCTGGATAAAATAATCGGCATCGTGAAAATGCAGCACGCCCTCTTCATGGGCCTTAGAGATTTTTTCTGGCAGCATAATGCGCTTGGTCAAATCCTTAGAAACCTCGCCGGCAATCAAATCGCGCTGAGTTGCTGCCATGGTGGCGTTTTTATTGGAGTTCTCCTCCATAACATCCTTATTGCTATTGCGAATCAAGGAAAGAATAGATTCGTCAGTAGTGTTGGCCTTGCGGACCAAAGCACGCTGGTAACGATAGATGATGTAAGCCTTAGCCAGCTCAAACTTGCCCTCGTCCATCAAGCTATGCTCTACCATATCCTGAATATCCTCTACCAAGAGGCGCATGCGATTACGCTCCTGCACATGCTTAGCAATTTTTTGGATTTTCTCCTCCTCAATTCTATATTCAGGCTCTACGGCCGCGTTTGCCTTTTGAATAGCAATAACTATTTTGCTGCCATCAAAATCTACGGTTGTGCCATCGCGCTTAATGACCTTCATCTTTCTCCATCCTTTCTACAAAAATCAACACAGCTTATCTATTCTTGGTAAAATGTTTCTACACAAATGCTGCCTAAGGCCCTGCTTTAAAGCCTGCTGCAGCATCAGCGAGCACTACATACTGCTACCCGCTTTTACTCCTGACTTATTTTACCACAATATATCGTATGCGTCAATCAAAAGCTAAACAATATGTAGTTTTTTCTGCAAATAGACTTTACCCAAGCCCTCTGTAGCACTTTAAAGAAAAATCGCCAGTAGTAGGCTTGCAGTTTACACCAACGTCCCCGCTGAGAAAATGTTTCGCACGCCATTGGACAAAAAAAGCTGCTTTCAGCCATGAAAATAGCATGTCCCCTTTGTATATCTCTCTAAAAAATGGTACAATAGATAGCGTTATATTGTTTTGCATTAGGAGTGTTGCTTGTATGGATAATTTCTCTACCAATAAAAACAGCCTCAGCGGCATGCTGATGCTCACCCTTTGTGCCTTTATCTGGGGCACAGCCTTCATTGCTCAAAGCGTGGGCGGCGAATATGCCGAGCCCTTAACCTTTAATTGTGCCCGCAGCTTTTTAGCAACCATTTTTCTCTTTTGCTGCTGCCTATTGTTCGACAAAATCGCTGGTAAGCCCTTCAAAGTGCTCGGTACGGACGACCCCTTGCGCCGCGACCGCACCATCAAGGGCGGTATAATTTGCGGCGTCGCCCTTTCTGTAGCTAGCTTTATGCAGCAGTTGGGCATTATGTACACCACCGTCGGCAAGAGCGGCTTCATCACCGCGCTCTATATTGTGCTCGTTCCTTTTTTAAGCTACGCTGTATATCGCACGCGCATCACCCTAGTGCAGTGTCTGAGCGTAAGCATCGCTGCCGTAGGCATGTACTTTATCTGCATCAACGGGGGCTTTTCCATTAATAAGGGCGACTTTTATACCCTTATCTGTGCCGTTTGCTTTGCCGCGCAAATCATTGCTGTAGATAAATTCATAACTAATTTGGACGGCGTGCGCCTCTCCCTCGTGCAATTTGCCACCTGCACCGTGCTCAACTGCGTGCTGATGTTTATTTTTGAAAGCCCGTCCCTCACTAACGTGCTCTTGGGCTGGCTGCCCATTGCCTATGCCGGCATTATGTCCAGTGGTGTGGCCTATACACTACAAATTGTAGGCCAAAAGCACTGCAATCCAGTGCTAGCCTGCATGATCATGAGCCTTGAGTCAGCCTTTGCCCTGCTCAGTGGCTGGCTGCTTTTAGGCCAGGCCATGACGAGTCGCGAAATCCTTGGCTGCGTGCTGGTTTTTGCTGCCATCATGCTGGCGCAAATTCCTGCGGAGCTGCTGCCCTGGAGCAAAAAGCAAGCCGTGTAATATAACAATAAATAAGCTAACAAACAATCATCACCACCCGTCTAACGGGTGGTTTGACTAAGGGCTATAAGCCCTTATCA
>USBV01000082.1 GCA_900553055.1 uncultured Phascolarctobacterium sp. | reverse complement strand
TCAGCCTTGGGCGCCTTCGTCTGCAGCCATTCCGTAATCTTTTCCGGATTGCCCTCGTGCTCGTGCGAGGCGATATATTTTTCGGGTGGCATGATAATTTTGCAGTCCACCGCCTCCATGGTCTGCTGCACATAATCCTGACACACAGGCCGATTATCCAGCGGAATATAAAGCATTTTTAGCTGTTTGGCAGCTGCGGGGGCAGCGGTGAGCAGGCTGGCTGCACAAGCTGTAACGACCAATAGTCTTTGCCAATATTTATTTTTAAACAATATGCTCACACCCCTTTCGATTAAGTTTAATAAAACTCTTACTATTATACAATATGCTGCTCTTTTTTTCCAGCGAAACCTTGACAAGTTTTTACAGTGTGCTATAATTACAACATAAGTTAATACAAAACAGTAATGCGAAGGACCTGCCTACGGGCTATCCCCACAGAAAATGCCGCCACGGCTGAGAGCGGCAGGGTAATACGTGTGGCGCACCGCCTTCAAACTGACTGCGGAAAGCATAGCAATATGCAAGTATGCCAGTCCGTACTATCGGCGTTAACGATACCGAGTGGGCGCTTGTCACTACAGGCGTCAATGAGGGTGGAACCGCGGATAACTCCGTCCCTTGGTGTGGGATTGGGGTTTATTTTTTTGCCCGTATATTTCCCGCATCTGTTCAGATACATTATAGGAGGAAAACACAATGTCTGAAGAAAAACAATTTACCTTTGAAAACAAAGACTATCGCAAAACCTATTGGCACACCTGCTCCCACGTGCTGGCGCAGGCTATGAAAAGATTGCACCCCGATGTAAAGCTGGCCATCGGCCCCAGCATCGATAACGGCTTCTACTATGATTTTGATACTCCGGCTCCGTTCACTCCCGATGATTTGGCTGCTTTGGAAGCCGAAATGCGCAAAATCTGCAAGGAAAAGCTCAAACTCGAGCGTTTTGAGCTGCCCCGCGCTGAAGCTATCAAATTTATGGAAGAAAAGCAAGAGCCCTATAAGGTAGAGCTCATTAATGACCTGCCCGAGGACGCTGTTATTAGCTTCTATAAGCAGGGCGATTTTACCGACCTCTGCGCCGGCCCGCATCTGGATTCCACCGGCCGCATCAAGGGCAATGCTATTAAGCTGACCAGTGCTACCGGCGCTTACTGGCGTGGCGATTCCAAGCGCAAAATGCTGCAACGCATTTATGGCGTAGCCTTCCCGAAGAAGGAGGAGCTGGACGCCTATCTCGCACAACAAGCCGAAGCCTTAAAGCGTGACCACAACAAGCTGGGCCGCGATTTGGAATACTTCACCACCGTTGATTATATCGGCCAAGGCCTGCCCATCCTGCTGCCGAAGGGCGCGCGCGTAATCCAACTTTTGCAACGCTGGATTGAGGATGTGGAGCAAAAGCGTGGCTACCTCCTGACCAAAACCCCGCTGATGGCTAAGCGTGATTTGTATCGTATTTCCGGCCACTGGGACCACTATCTGGACGGCATGTTCATTTTGGGCGACCCGCATGACGAAACTAAGGAATGCTTCGCTCTGCGTCCCATGACCTGTCCCTTCCAATATCAGGTTTTCCTGAACCGTCAACGCTCCTATCGTGAGCTGCCCATGCGCTTAGGCGAAACCTCCACCCTGTTCCGCAACGAGGACAGCGGCGAGATGCACGGCCTGATTCGCGTGCGTCAATTCACTATTTCCGAGGGTCATTTGATTCTGCGTCCGGACCAATTGGAAGAAGAATTTAAGGGCTGCCTGGACTTGGCAAAATATGTGCTCGATACCGTTGGCATGCTGGATAAATGCACCTTCCGCTTCAGCCAATGGGATCCTGCTAACCCAAACAATAAATACGAGGGCACTGCTGAGCAATGGGAGCATGCACAGGCTGTAATGGGCAAAATTCTGGATGACCTGGGCGTAAACTATGAAATCGGCATCGATGAAGCAGCCTTCTACGGACCGAAGCTGGATATCCAATTCCACAATGTATTCGGCAAGGAGGATACCATCGTAACCATCCAAATCGATATGCTGCTGGCTGAAAGATTTGGCATGTACTATGTGGATGAAAACGGCGAAAAGAAACTGCCCTACATCATTCACCGTACCTCCCTGGGCTGCTATGAACGTACCTTGGCATATTTGATTGAAACCTATGCCGGCGCACTGCCCACCTGGATGGCTCCGGAGCAGGTTCGCTTCCTGCCCGTAACTGACCGCGCTGCTGATTATTGCTATGAGCTGGCTCGCAAGCTGGAGTCCGAGGGCTATCGCGTAACCGTGGATGCTCGCAACGAAAAAATCGGCAAGAAGATTCGCGAAGGCCAGCTGGAAAAGATTCCCTACATGCTGGTTGTGGGCGACCGCGATATGGAAAACAAGACCGTTTCCCCGCGTAATCGCGCTGAGGGCGATATGGGCGCAATGAGCTTTGAAGCATTCGAAGCCATCCTCAAGGATGTTGTAGAATCCAAAGCAAAAAAATAAAATAATAGTTGACACAAAGTTTACAATATGGTATCATATTCGAGTAACAAAGCAGAAGCCTCCCGCTTCTCACCTTGCGGTTAGCACTCGACAGGGTTGGATATGATATTTTTCTGCGGGTGGATTATTTCTGCCCGCTTTTATTTTTGTAAGCAGTCCGCTTACCTGGTGTCCCTGGAGGTGAATTGTCATAGCCAAAGAAAGCTTGCGTATCAACGAAGAAATTCGTGCGCGTGAAGTGCGTGTTATTACTGCTGATGGCGAACAGCTTGGCATTATGTCCGGTCGTGCAGCCCAACAACTGGCAGTGGAAAGACATTTAGATTTAGTTGAGATTGCTCCCACAGCGAAACCGCCCGTGTGCAAAATTATGGACTACGGCAAGTTCCGTTACGAGCAACAAAAACGTGAAAAAGAAGCCCGTAAGAAGCAAAAAACCTTCGACATTAAAGAAGTAAAGCTGCGCCCCGGCATCGAGGATCACGACTTTAACGTTAAGTACAAGAATGCTGTTCGCTTCCTGGAAGATGGCGACAAGGTAAAGGTTACCATCATGTTCCGTGGCCGCGAGCTGTCCCATCCTGAGCTTGGCGAAGTACTGCTGAACAAAATGGCAGAGCAGTTAAAAGAAATTGCCGTTGTAGAAAGAGTGCCCAAATTAGAAGGCAAAAACATGATTATGATTGTTGCGCCTAAACCTGCTAAATAATAGAGGAGGAAATTACAATGCCGAAAATGAAAACCCGTAGAGCTGCTGCAAAGCGCTTCAAGAAAACCGCTTCTGGTGAATTCAAACATTTTAAAAACTTCAAGAGCCACATTCTCGAACATAAATCTCCTGCACGTAAGAGAAACCTGCGCAAAGCAGCTCTGGTTCATAAGACTGATAAAGAGCATGTTGCAAAGATGCTCCCCTACGCTTAATTATTAGAGATTTTAAAGGAGGATATTACAAATGGCAAGAGTTAAAGTGGGCGTAACCGCTCATCGTCGTCATAAACACATTCTGAAACTGGCTAAAGGCTATTATGGTGCTCGCAGCAAACAATTCAAAAAAGCTAACGAGCTGGTAATGAAAGCTCTGAGCTATGCTCGTCGTGACCGTCGCGCTAAAAAGCGTGAGTTCCGTCGTTTGTGGATCGCTCGTATCAACGCTGCTACCCGTGCTAACGGCATGAGCTACAGCCGTTTCATCTGCGGCCTGACCAAGGCTGGCATCAACCTGAACCGCAAGGTTTTGGCTGACATGGCTATTTTCGACGCAGCTGCTTTCGCTAAATTAGTAGAAGCTGCAAAGGCTGCACTGTAATAAATATTGCTTATAAAGCACCATCTGCGTCGTTGTAGCTTGTGACGCAAAGACCCACGTTGTCGCAAACGAAGTGAAGCGGGAACGTGCTGGTCGTGCTAATGCCCGAAGGGTGAGACGTACCTCTAGTACGCCTTCCTCGCTACGCCTAGCATCTGGCACTTTCTAACCAATATTTCCAACAATTAACTGTAAGTCCGTTCCTGAAATATGGGGCGGGCTTTTTTATATCTAAAATTGACGTTCTTGTCTAATATTAGTATAATATAAAATTAGTAACATTATTCGACATAACGAGAAGAGGGGAGGGCAAGCATGCGTAAGTCCATTGCACATGAGTTAACTAAGGAAGAAGCAAGCGATATTGAACGCAATCAGCTGATGCGCTATCAGAAGCGGCTGCATTACCGCAGGCTGATGCGCCAAATTGCTAATATCAATCGCAGCACCTTAATCGGCCTTTCCTTTGCTTTTTTAATTCTTTTAGGTACACTCCTTTTAAGCTTGCCTATTTCCCATGTTAATGGCCAATGGGCTAATCCCCTGGATGCCTTTTTCACAGCTACCTCTGCCTCCTGTGTAACCGGTCTCGCTGTGTGGGATACTGGTAAGGAGCTCAGCCTTTTTGGACAAATAGTGCTGATTTTGCTCATCCAGCTGGGCGGTATTGGACTTATGACGATCAGCACTCTGTTTAATTTTGGTCTGCATCGGAGGATGAATATTCGCCAAAGGCTTTTGGTGCAGGAATCACTTAATCAGGATGATCCCGGCGAAGTTATGCATATCGCTATGACTGTTTTTAAATATACCCTGTGGATGGAGTTTTGCTTTGGCAGTCTAATAGCACTATATTTCTATTTTTCCATGAATATGGGTTATCAGGGGATTTATTGGGGCTATTGGCACGCTATTTCGGCCTTTTGTAATGCTGGCTTCGATTTAATTGGCAATTTCCAAAGCTTCACAGGCTTTCAGGGAGATGTGGTGCTGAATATTTGCTTTATCATGTTGATTGTTATAGGCGGATTGGGCTTTACTGTAATCGAAGATTTACTGCGCAAGCGCTGCTGGAAACGCCTGACCTTGCATTCGAAAATCGTGCTCGTGGTCAACGCTATTCTGTGGGTCATGGGTACTTTGCTAATTTGGGCGTTGGAGCATCATAACGCAGCTACCCTTGGCGCGCTCAGCACCGGGCAGCAGTGGTTGGCTTCGTTGTTTCAGTCGGTGTCCTTGCGTACTGCGGGCTTCAACACCATTGATTTGGCGTCCTTAAATAATGCGACCTTATTTTTCATGATGGGCATGATGTTTATCGGTGCATCGCCTACATCAACCGGTGGCGGCGTAAAGACAACCACCTTTGCCGTGCTCTTAGCTTCTACCCTAGCGCTGTTGCGTGATAAAAAGGATGTAGTTTTGTTTAAAAGGCGTATTGAGTCCAGTGTTATCAACAAAAGCCTGGCTATCTTTTTGTTGGCAATTTCTTGGGTAACTATGGCTGTGTTTTTATTGCTAGTGCTTGACGATAAAAATCATCCCTTTCAGTTCATCCTGTTTGAAGTTTTTTCGGCCATGGGTACTGTGGGCATGGGCATCGGCATTACGCCGGAGTGGAACGCTTGGTGCAAGCTGGTGCTGATTATGACGATGTATATTGGTAGAATCGGTATTTTAACCTTTGGCATGTCCTTCTTTAACAAAAAAGTGGATAAGCTGCGTTATCCCACCGAAAATATCATGATTGGTTAATGAGGTATAAAGATGAGTAAAGTAAAGCGTAAACAATTTTTGGTAGCAGGCCTGGGCCTGTTTGGCACCAGTGTAGCGGTAACGCTGCAGGGGCTGGGCTATGATGTATATGCCTTGGACAGCGATGAAAGCATTGTGCAGGACCTAAGCATGCAGCTGCCCTATGTGGTGTGCGGCGATGCCAGCGATAAAAAGACGCTGCAATCCCTGCCCTTGGAGGATGTGGATGTGGCCGTGGTTGCCATTGGCAATGTGGAGCGCAATATGATGGCCACGATGCTGTTAAAGGAGCTGGGCATTAAGCAGGTGGTATCCAAGGCTATTAATAGCTTGCATGGCGCTATGCTGAGTAAAATTGGTGCGGATAAGGTTATTTTTGCGGAGCGGGATATGGGCGAACGCTTGGCGCATAATCTGATTTCTGCTGGTGTTATGGACTATATCGAGCTTTCTAGCGAAATCAGCGTGATGAGTCTGCCCATTCCTACGGAGTTTATTGGCAAGAACCTCATTGAGGCCGATTTGCGTCGTCGTTATGACGTCAATGTTGTCGCTATTAAACGCGATGGTCGGACCATTGTTAACCCAAAGGCTCAGGAGGTTTTTCAGCCTGAGGATGAAATTATTGTTTTGGGTACGCATGAGGGCGTAAAACGCATGGGAGTGGATTTTTGATGGAATTAACAGCTGTAAATAATCCTCAGGTGAAGGCGGCTGCGGAGCTCAAGCAAAAGAAATATCGCCAGCAGCGGGGCTTGTTTTTGGCGGAAGGACTTCGTACCGTGGAGGAGTCCGTGGCCTATAGACAAGCGGAAAGCATTTACTATACAGCGATTGAGGATGAGAGAACGCGCGCTGTGCTAGAAAAGGCAGCCGAGCAGCAGGTGAAGCTGTATTGCGTGAGCGACGCTGTGCTGAAGAAAATAGCTGATACAGAAACGCCCCAGGGCATTATTGCAGTGTGCAAAATGCAGTCCACTAGCATGGAGCAGCTTTTGGCTAAGGGCAAGATGCTGCTGGTGTTGGATAGAGTGGGGGACCCAGGCAATGTGGGCACCATGCTGCGCACAGCCGATGCTGCAGGCATTGGCGGGCTGGTGCTTTTAAAGGGCAGCGTGGATATTTACGCTCCTAAAACGGTGCGCTCCTCCATGGGCTCGCTTTTTCATGTGCCGGTGCTCGCTGGCGTGAGCGAGGAGGGCTTTATCAAGGAAGCGCACAACGCTGGCTACGAGCTGTTGGTGACCTGCTTGGATGGCGCGGATAATCTATACAAGGCCGATTTGCACGGGCGCTTGGCCTTTGTTATGGGCAACGAGGCCAATGGCGTGAGCGCGGGGCTGCTCG
>USBV01000081.1 GCA_900553055.1 uncultured Phascolarctobacterium sp. | reverse complement strand
TCCAAGGTGCGGGGCAGGGAGGTACCAGTACCCATGAAAATCGCATCATAGCCTTGCGCGAATAAATCGTCCACAGTGAAGTCCACACCGGCCAGCTGGTTTGTCTTAATCTCCACGCCAATGTGTTGCAGCTCGGTGATTTCGCGGCGCACTACATCCTTTTGCAGGCGGAACTCGGGAATACCAAAGAGCAAAACGCCGCCGGGCTCGCTTTGGGCTTCAAAAATGGTCACATCAAAATCCATCTTAGCCAAGTCGCCTGCTACAGTTAAGCCAGCAGGGCCGCTGCCGATAACGGCCACCTTGCCACGCAGCTTGCTGGAGGGATGGGCGGGCTTTAAATCGTTCTTGTGTGCAAAATCGGCAATAAACATTTCCAAGCTGCCGATTTCGAGACCACATTTCTTTTTCGTCAAAACACAATGGGCCTCGCATTGGCGCTCATGGGGGCACACGCGGCCACAAATAGCGGGCAGATTGCTGCGCTCGGAAATGATTTCGTAGGCCATGCCAATATTACCCTCACTCAAAGCGCGGATAAAGCCGGGAATATTATTCTCAATGGGGCAGCCTGTGCGGCATAGCGGCCGAGCACAATTTAAACAACGACGGGATTCCTGAATGGCTTCGACGGTGGTCATTACTCTGCTCATAATCTTACCTCTTTAAAACACTCAAATTATTTTTGCTGCAGCTGTTGCTCCTGCTGCAATTGCTGTTGTCTTTGGGTTGCATGAATCAGCTGCTCCAGCTCCTTTAAGCGGCCGTTAATTTCTTCCATATGCTTGGCGAGGAGCTCTTCGTAATCAGCAACCGGGTCGGGCAGCTTATCATGGTTCAAGTCAATCATACTTTCTTCGTCAGCAGCGTTAACTCTTACGCCGTCGCGCGTTACAATACGGCCGGGAACGCCAACAACTACGGAGTTGGGGGGCACTTCCTTCAGCACCACGCTGCCGCTGCCGATTTTGGAATTGTCGCCCACCTTGAAGGAGCCCAAAACCTTGGCGCCGCTGGAAACAACCACATTATTGCCAATGGTGGGATGGCGCTTGCCCTTTTCCTTACCCGTACCGCCCAAGGTTACGCCCTGATAGAGGGTAACATTGCTGCCAAGCTCGGCTGTTTCGCCGATAACCAGGCCCATGCCGTGGTCGATAAAGAGACCGGGGCCCAGTTTAGCACCGGGATGGATATCAATGCCGGTTAAAAAGCGGGAAAAGGTGTTAATCAAGCGGGGGAAAACTACCCAGCCCTTTAAATAAAAATGGTGAGCTATGCGATGGAGCCAAATTGCATGCAGGCCCGGATAACAGAGTGCTGCCTCCAGTCTTGTTTTTGCAGCGGGATCGCGCAGCATGATAGAATCAATATCTTTTTTTATCTGAGCAAACATGTCAAGACTCCTTTCTTTTAGTATATAAGCATAACATGTGAATGCTATCTTTATATGATACCATAGTCGGTGCAAGAGGTAAATAAAAAAATGCAATCATTGGTGAAAATCTAGTAAAACACTAGAGAAGAATTTGACAATTTTGTGCTCTGTGCTATAATAAAAACAAATATACTAGAAAATCTTTACTTTTATCTGGATAATATGTACAAGATATGAGGAGGAAAATTGTAAATGGATAAAGAATTGTTAAAGCAGCAGGTGTGCGCTGCAATTGACGCATCCGCTGCTAAGATTAAGGCGATTGCCGATGGTATTGCCGATGAGCCGGAGCTGGGCTTTAAGGAGGTTAAGACCTCTGCCAAGGTAGCGGAATTTATGCGCGAGCTGGGCCTCGATGTGCAAACGGGCCTTGCCATTAACGGCGTCAAAGGCCGTGCTCATGGCGGTAAGCCAGGTCCCACCGCTGCTGTTTTAGGCGAGCTGGACGCTGTGGGCTGTCCCGAAAGCGCCAAGGCCGACCCGCTGACCGGTGCTGCGCATGCTTGCGGTCACAATTTGCAAATCGCCACGATGCTGGGCGCTGCCTGCGGCATTATGAAGTCCGGCGTGCTCAAGGATCTGGCTGGTGATGTAGTTTTCTTTGGCGTGCCTGCTGAAGAATATATCGAAATTGAATATCGCAAAAAGCTGCTGGAGGCTGGCAAGCTGCATTTCTTGAGCGGCAAGGGCCAGCTGATTTACGAAGGCGCTTTCGACGATATTGATATGGCAATGCAAATGCATGCGGATAAAAATATGCCCCGTCCCACCGTTTCTATCGGCGATAGCTCCAATGGCTTTGTGGGCAAGACCGTGCGCTATATTGGCAAAACTGCGCATGCTGCCGATGCGCCGCATGAGGGCATCAACGCTTTGAACGCTGCGATGCTGGGCCTAATGGGCATTAACGCGCTGCGCGAAACCTTCCGCGAGCAGGATGTGGTGCGCGTGCATCCCATCATCACTAAGGGCGGCGACTTCGTCAACTCCGTGCCGGCGGATGTGCGCATGGAGCTGTATGTGCGTGCTAAAACGATGCAGGCCATCGACAGCACTCACAGCCGTGTGGATGCAGCCTTGAAGGCTGGTGGCGACGCTATCGGCGCTGAGACGCAGATTGTTACCCTGCCGGGTATGATGCCATTAAATTGCAACCGTCGCATGAATGAGCTGATGGTAGAAAACTCCCGCAAGGCTTATCCTGGTGTGGATATTAAGGATGCAGGTCATTTTAGCGCTTCTACTGATATGGGCGATGTATCCCATCTGATGCCAGTTATTCATCCTTTCATCGGCGGCACCGACGGCCTTTTGCACACCGGTGGCTTCCATGTGGTGGACTTTGAAGCAGCAGTGCTGTTGCCGGCCAAGGCTTTCGCTATGATGCTGGTGGATCTCTTGGTGGATGATGCTAAGGAGGCTAAGGGTATTTTAGCAGATTTCAAGCCGATTTTGACTAAAGAAGAGTATATAGCCAAAATGGAAAGCTACTTCAGCTAAAAATCGCCGATAAGGCACTATCTGCTTCGTAATGACTCCTAGGAGTATTGACCATACGCCGTCGTCGTCATTCCTCGCATCTAGTACCTTCTCAACGATTTTATAAATATATGACATAAAAAAGGAGGGGTTTGTAATGAAAAATATTAAATTACATGCCATTATTCTGGCGCTGATCGTCGTGGCAGAGCTGATCGGCACCCACACCATTACCATTGGTATTGGTCGCATTGTGCTTTTGCCAATGCTTTTTGCTCTGCTTTTGGGTATTTTGACCACACCCAAATTCCTCAACCTGTCCAGTCAAAAGGAAATGGTTGATGCTTCCAGCCTTATTGGCGTTACCCTGATGCTTTTGATGGCTCGCTATGGCACCTTGGTTGGCCCCACTCTGCCGAAGATTTTGGCCGCATCCCCGGCTTTGATTTTGCAAGAGTTTGGTAACCTGGGCACTGTGCTCTTGGGCGTTCCCGTTGCTGTGTACTTGGGCTTAAAGCGCGAAACCATCGGTGCTGCTCACTCCATCGCTCGTGAACCCAACGTAGCCTTGATTGGTGAAAAATTTGGTCTGGACTCCAGCGAGGGTCGCGGTGTTATGGGCGTTTATATCGCCGGCACCGTCTTTGGTACTATTTTCTTTGGTATTATGGCCAGTGTTGCTGCTTCCACTCTGCCCATTCATCCCTACGCTTTGGCTATGGCCGCAGGCGTTGGCTCTGCCAGCATGATGAGTGCTGCCTTGGGCTCCTTGGTAGCTATGTATCCCAATATGGCGGACCAATTGGCTGCTTTTGGTGCTGCCTCCAACATGCTTTCCGGCTTGGACGGCCTGTATATGTCCGTTTGGATTGGCCTGCCTATGACCGAATGGCTGTACAAAAAGTTCTACAAGATTAAATACGGCGTATTGCCCGAAGAACCCAAGAAAGGAGAGGAAGCATAATGAACGTTAAGGATACTGTAACTGTAATTGGCATTGTTTCGATTATGAGCTTGTTCTCCAACGTGCTGGGAACCAAGGCTGGCATCGTGGATTCCATTCCCGGCCTCTTGATTTTGGGCGTTATCGCGCTCATCGGTATGCTGGCTTCTAAATATCTGCCCGGTGGCATTCCGGCTGCTGCTTATGTTGTAACCATTGGCTGCATCCTGACAATTCCCGGTGTGCCCGGCTCCGAGCTTGTTAACCTTTATGTAAAGAAGGTTGGTTTCTTGGCACTGTGCACTCCGATTTTGGCTTATGCTGGTGTAGCTATCGGCAAGGATTTGGATGCTTTTGCTAAATCCGGCTGGCGTATTTGCCTGTTGGCCATCGTAGTATTCGTTGGTACTTACATTGCTTCCGCAATTATTGCGCAAGCTATTTTGAAGTCTTTGGGTCAAATCTAATATTGAAATAATTCTCAAATTAGAGTACAATATTACTATAAAACCCAAGGAGGTATTGATATGTCCGAAATTTTAGCAGAGGCAACATTTCCCAGCGTGGTACATAATAATGAAGTTAGCGAAGAAATCGTAAAATGGGGTAACAAGAACGGTTTCCCGCTGAAAAAGGCCAAATTATACAATAAAATGGATGGTTATGTGGGCTTTTCTCCCGATAACTATTTTATTAAAGCAACCCGTCTGCCGCCCGTTCCCGGTGGTTGGAAGGTTGTTGTGGAGAAATATGAGGCTGAGGAGCGTTATATTCCTTTGAATGTTACTCCAGATGGTACTGTAAACCGCTTCATCTTGAAGATGATTGAGGAATATGAAAAGGAAGGCCTGAAGCTGGAGCTGAAGGACAACACTTATGAGTCCTATGGCAGCTACCTGCGTGATTTGGTGGTTACCGGTCATCCGGTGCTGATTAATACCTTCGAAGACTTTATTGAAAATATGCGCTAATTTTTAGCATTGTGTTATGGTTAGCGTGTTAGAAAAGCAGCTAGCTTTAGCTTTGGACAGGCGCTTGAGTGTGTTTGGAGCCAAGGCGGAGGATGGCAGTCTATTGCAGGATGAGATGTCGCTGCGGGCTGCTGCTTATATGGCTAGCGAGATTATCCAGCCCTGTTGCTGCATGTTGTGTAATAAGGAGAAGCTGGCGGCGCTTTTGCAAGGCACGAGCTTATGCAAGGATAGGCCGGAGCTGGGGCGCAAGCTGGCGGAGCTTATTTATCACGATTTGGCGAGAGCTAATGGGCTGGGGTAAGCATTTAAATTTAATATGAAAAAACAGGCTGAGGATAGAGTGTTATCTTCAGCCTGTTCTTTTTGTGTATAGCTTTTGTTCGTCTACTTTTTCGAGCGACCGAAAAAGTAGCAAAAAGGTCGCACGCTTTTGAAAAGCGTGGGAAACAAAATCTTTTTGCTCGCCCAAAAAGATTTATCAAAAAGGGCTTTGCCATATCCTAAAGGGGTTCGTGGTTAGAACTTCCACTCGAAGTTCATCTTTCCGTAAATGCTTGAGCCGCCTTTTCTATAAATATCGCTGCCGAGGGTGAGGCCCACATCGAGGCGCTTGGGGGTTTTAAAGATGACGCCGCCGGCGATGCTCATGCTGTCGCAACCATAGGTTTCGACATCGTCTTCTATGGTAGCGCCGGGGAATTCAACCAGCTGATAGCTGGTGCGACCGTTATCGCTCAAAAGCTCGTGGTTCCAAGCAACGCTGGCGTGCGCTTGCCATTGGGTGCTGTCGTAGCTATCCAAGGGCTTGGGATTGGTGACTAAACGATAGCCCAGTTGTGTGCGCAGGGAGTCGTAGGTTGCGCTTTCCAGATTGGTGCGGACATCGCCGCCGTCTTCGTGTACGCTAGGACGATGAGCAAAGCTGTAGTCCAGTGCTGCGAAGGGACCACTCTTCACAGCGCCGTGCTCCTTGGTCAGAGCTGCACCGATATTAAAGCTGCCGCTATAGCCGGTCCAGTCGCCATCTGCTGTGCCAATGTAGGGGGCCAGGCTGTCGCTAATGTAAACACGACGGTGGCTGCGCATTTGCTCCACGCCGAGGCGAGCGCTGCCAAATACGGACCAACCGTTCCAGTCGGCGGGAGCGTAGCTAGCGTGGGTACCGAGGTAGATGCCCTCGCCCTTAATAGTGCTACCGCTGTCCTCAGTGGATTGATGGTTGATGGCTGCGTGGTAGCCATGGGTGAGGCCGTTGGCAAAGGTGCGTTCCATAGCGCCGATAACACCGCTGTTATGGTTGGTATAGCCGCTGCTGCCGTTATGTTGATCGGTATAGCCTGCGAAGGGAATGACGATATTGCGCCAGCTATTGTACTTGGGAGGCTCAACTCGATTTGGACCAAGGCCGCCGCGTTTAAGCGCAACAGGCGTATTCATGCTCATGCTGCCTGCATTAACCAAGCTGGTAACAGAGACTAGGTTGTTGAGGGTGGTGTGGGTTGTAAGAACAGCTTGCGCATTGCTGCTAACAACGTTAGGATTCAGCTTTTTGATGTTGGTGTTGATGACTTTCTTCTTCTCAGCATCAGTTTTATACTTCTATTCGTACCCCATAAAATCCTGCTAGGGAAGCTTTATGTTTCTAAAAAATAATGCTATAATTAATTAAAGAAAAACTAGCTTTTATGACTTGCAAGATGGAATATGGCTAGTTGCTTGCTGAAGTTGCCAATGCTTTTAAGTAATGCTAAAATATTTATCTAGATAAAATCGTCAAACCGTTCTTTGGCGCAGAAAAAACAGGAGAGTACTATGCAATTAGTTGTAGATAAAATTGCCAAGGCCTTTGGCATTCATGAAATATTTAAAAATGTAAGCTTTATGATTGAGCAGGGCGAGCACGTGGGCCTAGTGGGCGTTAACGGCAGTGGTAAAACCACGCTGCTGCGCTGCCTGCTCAACCCCGATTGGATTGATGAGGGCAGCATCAAATTTGAGCCCGGCATCAGCGTGGGCTATGTGCAGCAGGGCTTTACGGAAATCCACGGCACGATTTGGGAGTTCATGAGCGAGGCGTGCCCGGAAATCACGGAGCTACGCAAGAAATTAGCGGAGCTGGAGCAGGCTGCCAATGGACTCAGTGGGGAAGAGCTGGATAATTGTCTTGATGAGTACGCACGGGTAACCAAGCGCTATGAATTCATCGATGGCTATAATTTTGAAAATCGCATCAAGCGCGTGCTCATCGGCTTGGGCTATACCGAAGAGGGGAG
>USBV01000080.1 GCA_900553055.1 uncultured Phascolarctobacterium sp. | reverse complement strand
CTTTATCCCGGGACTTCGTCCTGGTAAGCCTACAACTGATTATCTTGATAGAGTAATGTCCAGAATAACTCTGGCAGGCGCCATCTTCCTCTCTTTAATCGCGCTCATGCCTCACGCTATTGGCTGGATGACCCGTATCGAAGGCATTTACTTCGGCGGCACTGCTCTCTTGATCGTAGTTGGCGTTGCATTGGATACTATGAAGCAGATAGAGTCTCTGGTACTGATGCGTCATTATCACGGCTTTATGAAATAGGAGGAATTCAGAATGTATATTCTTTTAATGGGACCTCCGGGTGCTGGCAAAGGCACTCAAGCAGAAAGACTCATTGATGAATTTAAAATCCCTCACATCTCTACAGGTGACATGTTCCGTGCAGCCGTAAAGCAAGGCACCGAACTTGGTAAAGAGGCAAAAAGATACATGGACGCTGGCGGCTTGGTCCCCGACGTCGTAACCATTGGCATTGTTCGTGAAGGCTTGTCCAAGCCCGAATGTGCAAATGGCTTCATTTTAGATGGCTTCCCGAGAACTGAGGAGCAAGCAATTGCTCTGGACGGAATCCTGAAAGACCTGGGCATTAAATTGACCGGTGTTGTTAATATCGCTGTTCCCGACTCCGAGCTGGTAGGCCGTGTAACCGGTCGTCGCATCTGCAAGGCTTGCGGCGCAACCTATCATGTAAGCTTCAACCCCAGCAAGGTAGAAGGTGTTTGCGATAAGTGCGGCGGCAACCTCTATCAACGTGATGATGATAAAGAGGAAACCGTAAAGAATCGTTTACAAGCATATCATGCTCAAACTGAACCGTTGATCGAGTACTACACCAAACAAGGCTTATTCAAAGATATCGACGGCCTGCAGGCTATCGACAAGGTATATGCTGATGTTAAGGCTAGTCTCGGATGTAGCAAATAAGGAGGTAAAGAAGTGTCCAAACAGGATGTAATTGAAGTTGAAGGCACAATTCTTGAAGCACTTCCCAATGCTATGTTCCAGGTACAACTGGTAAACGGTCATGTAATTCTAGCACATATATCCGGTAAGATTCGTATGAACTTCATCAAGATTTTGCCTGGTGATAAGGTTACCGTGGAGCTTACTCCGTACGACCTCAATCGTGGAAGAATTACTTATCGGTATAAATAACCCTAAACAGGCAAAGAGGAGGTTTAAATTATGAAAGTAAGACCGTCTGTTAAGCCAATATGTGAAAAATGCAAAGTCATTAAACGTAAAGGCCATGTAATGGTAATTTGCGAAAACCCGAAGCATAAACAAAAACAAGGTTAAGAAGGAGGTGCACATTAATGGCACGTATTTCTGGTGTCGATTTGCCGAGAGATAAACGCATTGAGTATGCACTGCCGTATATTTATGGTATCGGCCTGACTCTCTCTCGTGAAATCTTAGCTAAAACTGGTATTAATCCTGACACTCGCGTTCGTGATCTGACCGAGGAAGAAGTTTCCAAGATTCGTGAGACTCTGGATAGCGACTATAAAGTAGAAGGTGACCTCCGCCGTGAGGAATCCCTCAACATCAAACGCTTAATTGAAATTGGCTCCTATCGTGGCCGTAGACATCGTATGGGTCTGCCCGTACGCGGTCAAAACACTAAAAACAATGCCCGCACCCGTAAAGGTCCGAAACGTACTATTGCAGGCAAAAAGAAATAATTAGCGAGGGAGGGATAAACCAGTGGCTGGCAAGAAAGTTGTTCGCAACAAAAAGAAAGTTAGCAAAAATATCATTAACGGTGTAGCACACATTCGCTCCACCTTCAATAATACTATTGTTACCATCTCCGATACTGAAGGTAACGTTTTGAGCTGGGCCTCCGCAGGTGGCCTCGGTTTCCGTGGCAGCCGTAAGAGCACTCCGTTTGCTGCACAAATGGCTGCTGAAGAAGCAACCAAAGCTGCTATGGAGCATGGCTTGAAAAATGTTGAAGTATTTGTAAAAGGCCCCGGCGCAGGTCGTGAAGCTGCTATCCGTGCACTTCAAGCTGCAGGTCTGGAAGTTAACTCCATTAAGGACGTAACCCCCATTCCGCATAACGGCTGCCGTCCGCCGAAACGTAGAAGAGTATAATTGGAGGTGTACATAGATGGCAATTGATAGAACGCCTGTCCTGAAAAGATGCAGATCTTTAGGTCTTGCTCCTCAATTTCTGGGCATTAGCAAGGAATCTAAACGCCAAGCTAAACGCCAAAACAGAAAGAAAAGCGAGTATGGCATTCAATTAACTGAAAAACAAAAAGCTAAATTTATCTATGGTGTCCTGGAAAAACAATTCCGTGGCTACTATGATAAAGCTAAGAAAATGGAAGGCATCACCGGTGAAAACCTGTTGATCCTGTTGGAAAGAAGAATCGATAACGTTGTTTTCCGTCTGGGCTTGGCTAACACCCGCCGTCAAGCTCGCCAAATCGTAAGACATGGCCACATTGCTGTTAACGGCAAGCGTCTGGACATTCCTTCCGCTTTGGTTAAAGCTGGTGACGTTGTTACCGTTATGGAAAACAGCCGTGCTAAAGAATATTTCAAAGGCATGGACGAAACTCTGGCTACTAAAGCAGTTCCGGCTTGGCTGGTTCTGGATGCTGCTAACCTGAGCGGCAAAGTAGACCGTTTCCCGACTCGTGAGGAAATTGATGTTCCTATCGAAGAGCACTTCATCGTTGAGTTGTACTCTAAATAATTAGTGAACATCTTGTGCCACCCACTGAGAGACGTATTGTGGTAATACGCGAAAGAAGGAGGCTTTCCGAATGATTGAAATTGAAAAACCTAAGATGGTTACAGCTGAGATCAGCGAAGATGGTCGCTATGGCAAATTTGTTTGGGAGCCGCTGGAGAGAGGCTATGGCATTACACTGGGCAACAGCCTGCGTCGTGTACTGCTGTCCTCCCTGCCGGGTGCCGCAGTAACTTATGTCAAGATTGACGGCGTACTGCATGAGTTTGCTACTATTCCTGGTGTTCGTGAAGATGTTGCAGACATCATTTTGAACATCAAGGCATTGTGCCTGAAAATGGAAGGCGAAGAGGAAAAAGTCCTGCGCATTGAATGCTCCGGTGAGCAAGAGGTAACTGCAGCTAATATTATAGCTGACAGCGATGTAGAGATTTTGAACCCTGAGCTGCACATTGCGACTTTGGATAATGACGCAGTTTTCAATATGGAAATCCATGTTGATAAAGGCCTCGGTTATGTGCCTGCGGATAAGAATAAGCAGCCGGATCAACCTATCGGCATCATTCCGGTAGATTCCATTTACTCTCCTATTACCAGAGTAAAATTTGCTGTTAATGATACCCGCGTAGGTAATGTTACTAACTACGACAAGCTGACTTTGGAGGTTTGGACTGATGGTAGCATTATGCCTGACGAAGCTGTTAATATGGCTTCCGGCATCTTAATTGATTATCTCAAGTTGTTCCATACTGGTGATTCCGAAGCTGGCTCTATTACCCTGAAGGGTGGTAGCGAAGCTGCTGCTGAAGAAAAGCCTGAAAATGGACCGGCTACAATGTCCATCGACGATCTTGACCTGTCCGTACGTAGCAATAACTGCTTGCGTCGTGCCGGTATCAATACCGTTGAGGAATTGACTCAAAAATCCGAAGAAGATATGATGAAGGTTCGTAACCTGGGTAAGAAATCCTTGGATGAAGTTAAGAAGAAACTTAGCGATCTGGGATTGTCCTTACGCAAAACTGATGAAGACTAATTAAGGGGGTCAGAAGCACATGGCATACAGAAAACTGGGTCGTAACTCCAGCAACCGTAAAGCTCTGTTTCGCAGCATTTTAACTTCCTTCTTCAAATATGGCAGAATCGAAACCACCGTTACCAAAGCTAAAGAAGTTGCTAAGCAATCCGCTCAACTGATTACTTTGGCAAAACGCAATGACCTGCATGCTCGTCGTCAGGTTCTGGCAGTTTTGGTTGACGAAACTGTTACCAAGAAGCTGTTTGAAGAAATCGCTCCGAAATATGAAGGCAGACAAGGCGGCTTTACTCGTATTTACAGAGTAGGTCCCCGTCGCGGCGATGCTGCAGAAATGGCTATTATCGAGCTCATCTAATAAATCGAGCACAATGAAGCAGGAACTTCGGTTCCTGCTTTTTCTTTTTGTCCATTTGTAGTACAATAGAAATATGTAGATGTATGTACAGGAGGACTAGCATGCTAACGAAAAGTTTTATAGAGTTTTTGTATGAAGCTGCGCATATTCAGCGCTGGAATGAGCATATTCGCCCCATGGGTTTTACCGAGCTGGATAAGCAAGCCCATAAGATGATGATAGTATACGTTTTGGCGCGCCATGAAGAGGATGACCACGGTGCGAAGATTAATTGGCGCAGTCTGATTGAGGGTGGAATTTTTGAGTTTATGCAGCGCAATGTGCTCACTGACATCAAACCAACTGTTTTTCATGAGATGATGCGCGTGTATGGCAAGGAGCTCAATGCTTGGGTTTATGGAGAGCTACGGCGTCGTATTCCTGATATCCAGGAGGAGTTTATGCAAAGCATGCAGCGCTATTTGGAGGATGCTAGCTATTGTCCCATGGAAAAGAAGTTGCTGCGAGCTGCTCATTATTTGGCTACCAAATGGGAATTTGAAATCATCTATCATTTTAACGAGGGTATTTATGGCAGCGAGGATACCAAAGCTATTATCGAAAGTGAGCTAGAGGACCATTATGATTTGGCAGCCGTGAAAAAACTCGCACTGAAGGGTAAGAGCAGCAAATTCATCGACCTTATCGGTCAACTGCGTTTTCAAAAGCGTTGGGCCCAGTCCCCGCGTGTGCCCGAGACTTCGGTTATGGGACATGTTCTATTAGTGGCTATTATGGGTTATTTTTGCGCAGTGAAGCTAGGTGCGTGCGACGAGCGCATTGTGGGAGATTTCCTCTGCGGCTTGTTTCACGATTTGCCGGAGGTGCTCACGCGCGATATCGTGAGTCCGGTTAAACGCAGTGTGCCAGGCTTGGATGATTTGATTAAGAGAATCGAAGAGCGCTTAGTAGCTGAAAAAATCCTTCCCTTGTTGCCCTATAGCTGGCATGAGGATATCCTTTACTATACACAAAATGAGTTTACCAATCGAGCTAAGGTTGATGGCATGATCATACCAACGACCATTGAAGAAATCAATGAAAAATACAATAGCGCTGGCTTCCACGCTATTGATGGTACCGTTTTAAAAGCTTGCGATAATTTAGCTGCCTTCGTAGAGGTTTGGCTTAGTCGCCGCTATGGCATTACCTCTCCGCATATGGAGGAGGGCGAAAGAAGTATAAGAGAGCTATATAGGAATAAGGTCATAGGTGGCATTGATTTTGGGCGAGTTTATGACGAGTTCCCTTTAAATTCATAAAGTAAATTGCTTCAAGGCAGCTCATACAGGGCTGCCTTTTTTCTTTTATTATGGTAGACTAATAGCTTGCTATCAAGAAATAGTCTACACTATAAATGAGAAAAATTTGTGAAATTAGCAGAAAATTATTTACAAGTATTCTGTATACACGCTATAATAATTACAGTACAAGGCTAATGTCTTGCAAAGGAGGCGTGATTATGAATATTTTTGAAATGGCCCAAATTCCTCTGAATAAAGCAATTGAAGCAATGCAGCTGGACGCAGGTGCAGCACAGATTATTGCAACCCCGGAACGAACTTTAGAGGTTTCAATTCCTGTGAAAATGGATGATGGTACGACTAAGGTGTTTACAGGCTATCGTAGCCAACACAGCACTATTTTAGGACCTGCCAAGGGCGGTGTGCGCTATCATCAAAATGTAAATATGGACGAGGTCAAGACACTAGCCTTTTGGATGACCTGCAAATGCGCAGTTGCCGGCTTGCCCTATGGCGGTGGCAAGGGCGGTATTATTGTGGACCCATCCAAGCTTTCTAAGCGTGAGCTGGAAGCCTTAACACGTGGCTTTATCGATAAAATTGCTCCCATTATTGGTGAAAAGCGTGATATCCCAGCCCCGGATATGAACACCAATGCTCAAATTATGGGTTGGATGATGGATGAATTTAGCAAGCTCACCGGTCAATATGAGCCTGGCTTTATCACGGGCAAGGCTATTGCTGTAGGTGGCTCCTTGGGTCGTACTGCTGCTACTGGTCGCGGTGTTGTTGTAGCAGCCTTGGAGGCCTTGAAGCTAAAGGGTATTGCTCCAAGCGATGCCACTGCGGCAGTGCAGGGCTTTGGCAATGTGGGCAGCTGGACTGCTAAGCTGTTTTGCAATGCCGGCGTAAAGGTTGTGGCCTTGAGCGATGTCTTTGGTGCAATTTATAATCCTGATGGCTTCGATTGCTACGATGTAGATAAATTTGTAAAAGAAACCGGCAGTGTTGTGGGCTATCCTGGCAGCAAGGCTATTACTAATGCCGAGCTTTTGGCTATGAATGTTACCGTTCTGGCTCCCTGTGCTATGGAGCTGCAGATTACGGCAGAGAATGCAGATGCAGTGCAGGCTACGATTATTGCCGAGGGAGCTAATGGTCCCACAACTCCGGATGCAGATGCTATTCTTGATGCTAAGGGAGTATTCGTAGTGCCCGATATTTTGGCTAATGGCGGCGGCGTAACGGTAAGCTATTTTGAATGGGTACAGAATCTGTATCGTTATTTCTGGACTGAAGAAGAGGTCATTGAAAAACAAACTGCGATGATGATCAAAGCCTTTAAGGAAGTGCATGCGAAGGCAGAGCAATATGGTGTGGATATGCGTGTTGCAGCCTATATCGTAGCACTGTCCAGCTTGGTTGAGGCGATGAAGATTCGTGGCATGTTCTAATTAAATAAAAAAGCTCTGACTATGCTGGTTTGGCATGGCCAGAGCTTTTCTTTTTGCAATTTGCGATGATTTGCGATTTTAAGGTGCTTCGATAGTGATTATTGGTAGCCAGCGGTGTGCCGCTTTTAGGGCTGCTTGACATATGCAGGGGAGGTTAAAAAGTCGTTGCCGGAGCGGTTTAGGCTGGGATTAAGCTGTAAAAGGCTCCAAAGCTCCGTGGCTCGCAGCTCGAGCAGTAGTTGCTGGCTATATATTTGCTGCTGGCGCAGCTGTAGGTGCTGCAAGCGTTGGGGCCAGTTGCGATAAAGCCCGGTGATAATGGGCAGGCTGGCAGTGGCCTTAG